>JAVQXS010000084.1:0-6760 GCA_033578065.1 Thermoleophilia bacterium | reverse complement strand
GTCTCGGAGCCGAGGGGGAGTCGCCGGAGGAAGGAGCGCTCGCACTTGACATAACGCGCGTTATCGTGCGTCAGGAGCGCAGCGTGCCTCGACGGGGCGGCGGGCGGTCTCGCGTGCCGCGCCGAACGCATCCGTCCACTGCGGCGAAACGCGGTCGACGAGCTCGAAGAGGCGGAGCCTCTCCGTGAGCTAGGAGCAGGCGAGCTCGAGGGCCTCGCCGGGCTGAACGTCAGGGGTCGTCCGGCGGAGACGCGCCCTCCCGAGGTGCGCAACCTTCGCGCTCACCCGCGCGGACGTCTCAGACGAGAGGAAGCTCTCCTCCGTCCACGACGGGCAGAAGTCGCGCGCGTAGACGTCGCGCCGGTCTCGAGGGGCACCGAGGAACGTGCCGAGGATCCGGAGGCGAAGGAGGAGCGCGTCGAGGAGCGCCTGTCCCTCAGCCCCGCGGCCAGACTCTTCCCACGGCGTTGGGAGCCGACGGAGGGCCTCGGCGAACTCGACGAGCTTCCGAACGTCGTACTCGATGTGCTCGCGAGCGAGCTCCTCGAGCTCGTCGTGGGACCACGGCCGGTCGGGCATCGCTCCCGGGAGGATCCTCCCGGGAGCGGACGGCACGGGCCGTCGCGGATCGACGTCCGCTCCCCTCAGCGGCCGTGCTCGGAGCGCGGCCAGACGCCCCCGGCGTGGACGATCGTTCCCTCGGGGACGTCGGCGCTGACGACGGCGCCGTTGCCGATGATGACGTTCGCGCCGATCCGGACGGAGACGAGCACGGTGACGCCCATGCCGATGAGGGTGCCGCGACCGACCTCGACCTCGCCTGCGAGGAGGGCGCCTGGCGCGACGTGGACGAAGTCCCCGAGCACGCAGTCGTGGGAGACGACGGCGTTCGTGTTCACGATCGTGCCCACCCCGACCCGCGCGGCGGCGCAGACGGCGGCCCCCGGGAAGACGAGCGCCCCCTCGGCAAGCGTTGCCGAGGGGGCGACGGAGGCGGCGGGATCGACGAGCGCGGGCTGGGCGAAGCCCGCTCCGGCAAGCGCTTCCGCGACGCGGATGCGGTCCTCGATGCGGCGGAGAGCACCGACGGCGTTCACGGCGTTCGGGATGCCGAGTTCGCGCAGCGGCCGCAGGTACTCCCGTCCGCCGAGGACGGGGACGCCGAGGACGTCGCTCGCCGCCTCGGGGCGGTCGGTGAGCGCGCAGACCGGCTCGATGGTGCCGTCGGCGCGCAGGAGCTCGACGAGGGACTTCGCGAGCCCGCCGGCTCCGAAGATGACCGCCGCGCGTGGAGAGACGCGGGCGCGGATGGCCTCCGGGATCTCGCGCGCCGTGCGGCCGCGGCCGAGGATGAGCTCGATGTCGCCCTCGGTGAGGAAGCGGCCTCGTGGCAGCGTCTCGAGGTCGAGCCCTGCCTCGCGCGCCAGCCGCTCTGCCTTGCGGGTGAGGCGCACTCCCTCCGGCCGCCTCGCCTCGTGGCGCGCGGCCGCGTACGCCTCCGGCTCGGGGCGCTCGGCGAAGACCTCGCACACGAGGTCGCCGGCGCTCGCGCGCTCACCGATCGAGACGTGGAGGGCGCCGATCCACCCGTCGACCTCCGCGACGACGTCCGCCGTTGCCTTGCTCGTCTCCACGACGCAGACGAGGTCGCCGCGCGCGACGCGCGAGAAGGGCTCGACCCCGATCTCGATCACCTGCACCTCAGGCTCGTTCGGGTTGACGAGCGGGATCTCGATTCGGGCGAGGGGCTTCATCCCTCGGGCTTCATCCCTCGATCGCCGGCGACGAGAGGAACTCCTCGAGCGCGCGCTCGACCCGCGTCCCGTACTCGTGCGCGAGCGAGCCCTCCCGGCGGGGCTCGAAGCAGCGCACCGGGAGCTCGTGGCGGGCGGGCTCGTACCCGTGTCGACGAAGGAGGCCCGCGGCGCGCTGGCAGACGGCGGCCGGGTCCGCGCAGAGCTCCTCGTAGGTGACCTCGAGGACGCGCTCGGGGCCGAGGGCGGCAGCCGCCGCTGCGATGGTGCGCTCGAGCTCGACTACCTGGCCAGCGACCTGCCGCCAGGGAGGCGCCTCCGCGAGCCACCTGGGCCCATGCGGCCGTAGCGATGCCCACGCCTCCACCGAGCCGAAGAGCGAGCGCCGCATCTCGAGGAGGGAGAGCGCGGCGGCGCGGAGATCGCGACGGATCCAGATGAGGCACGTGCGCGGCATCTCCCGGACGATGCGCTCGAGGTGCCAGACGAGCAGCATGGGCTTGAACGCGAGGGGGCCTCGGTTCCACCACGCCATGTTCACGAGCACCGTCCGCAGGCGGGCCCAGTCGATCGTCTCTTCGTGGCCGGGCGGGAGCGCGTACAACCCGGGGTAGCGGAGGTGGTGGTTCCAGAAGTAGCCGAACTCGTGCGGCTCCCCCACTCCCTGGGTCCGGCCGAAGGTCGAGTCGAAGGTCGGACGGTAGCGATCGAGGCCGAGCTTCCGCGAGAGGCGGAGACCGAGGACGGGCGCTCGCCAGAACGCGGCGACGAGGTGGTTCACGTAGCCGATCTCGAGGCCGGCCGCGAGCACCTGGTAGAGGAGGGTCGTCCCCGACCGCGGGACGCCGACGACGTGGAGCGTCGGGTAGGACTCGGGGAGGTCGCGGTAGGAGGACTCCTCGGCGGACGCAAGCGCGGCGTTGAGCGTCGCGAGGAGCTCCTCGTCGGCAGCGTCCTTCGCGAACTCCGCCGCGAGCTCGGGGTCGTTCCGGGGGGCGAGCGACATGGCGCCGACAAGCGTAACCGGCGCTCAGGCGCGGCCCGCGCGCACCCGTGCGAGGGATTTTCCCATCTCCCTCTGGACAGGAGGGTGTCGAATGCGAGAGAGTGTCACCTGGCACGTTCCACGGTTCCCTCCCGCCGCGCGTGAGCGACGTCGACATCGAGAGCATCCTCGTCGTCGAGGAGATTCGCCAGCTCCTCGAGCAGGCCGAGCAGACCGGCACCATCCGGGCGTCCGACCTCAGCGAGCTCGCCGAGGCGTACGAGCTCACCGAGCTCGAGCAGGACGCGCTGCTGCGGGAGCTCGACCAGCGCGCGATCGAGATCGTCGAGCAGCCAGCGCAGTCGGAGGTCGTCGCAGCGATCACCGCGCCCGTGGAGACGACGACCGACGCGCTCCAGCTCTTCCTCCGCGAAGCGGGCAGGCACCAGCTCCTCACGGCCGCGCAGGAGGTCGAGCTCGCGAAGCGCATCGAGCGGGGCGACCTCGCGGCGAAGGAGCGGATGATCCAGTCGAACCTCCGCCTCGTCGTCTCGATCGCGAAGAACTACCGCAACCAGGGCCTCCCCTTCCTCGACCTCATCCAGGAGGGGACGCTCGGACTCATCCGCGCGGTCGAGAAGTTCGACTGGCGACGGGGGTTCAAGTTCTCGACGTACGCGACGTGGTGGATCCGCCAGGCGGTGGCCCGGGCGCTCGCGGACAAGGCGCGGACGATCCGCATGCCGGTGCACATCGTCGAGCGCCTCCAGAAGATCAACCGGGCCGAACGCACGCTCTGGACCCAGCTCGGGCGCGAGCCGACGGTCGAGGAGATCGCCGAGGAGGCCTCGCTCACCGTCCAGCAGGTGCTCGAGGTACGCTCGGCGGCCCGGGCCTCGACGAGCCTCGACGCCCCCGTCGGCGACGGCGAGGACGCGGTGCTCGGCGACTTCGTCTCGGGCGACGACCTCCTCCCCGAGGAAGCGGTCGAGCTCCACCTGCGCAGCGAGGCCCTGCGCGCCGCGCTCGCCGCGCTGCCCGAGCGCGAGCGCGAGGTGGTGACGATGCGCTACGGCCTCGGTGGATCGGAGCCGCAGACGCTCGAGGAGATCGGGCGCAAGCTCGGCCTCACGCGCGAGCGCGTGCGCCAGATCGAGCTCGAGTCGCTCCGTCGCCTGTCGAGCGTCCGCGAGCTCGCCTCGGTCGACGCGTCCTGAGCGCCGCTCGGCCGGTGGGCGAGGGAACGGAACCGGCTCAGGAGCGGAGGTAGAGCTCGAGGCCGGGCGCGATCGAGCGGAGCTCCCGCAGCGCGCGCGTCTCGAGCTGTCGGACGCGCTCGCGGGTGATTCCGAGGTTCGCTCCGACCTCCTCGAGCGTCCGGGGCTTCACCCCGTCGAGGCCGAAGCGCTCGATGAGCACGCGGCGCTGTCGCGGCTTGAGCTTCGCGAGCGCCTCCATGAGCTCGTGCGAGCGCGCCCGCTGCGCCGTCTCCGCGTCGGGCTCTCGCGAGCTCGCGTCGGGGATGAGGTCGGCGACGCTCGAGTCGCCGTCCCCGATCGGCGTCTCGAGGCTCACGGGGTCGACGACGAGGTCGAGGAGCTCCTGCACGCGCTCCGGCGGGAGGTCGAGCTCGGCGGCGATCTCCTCGAGCGAAGGGTCGCGGTTGAGCTTCTGACCGAGGAGGCGCCGCGTCTTCGTCACCTTCCGCACTTGATCGGCGACGTGGACGGGGAGGCGAATGACGCGGCCCTGCTCGGCGAGAGCGCGGGAGATCGCTTGCCGGATCCACCAGGTGGCGTACGTCGAGAGCTTGAAGCCGAGGCGGTAGTCGAACTTCTCGACCGCCCGAATGAGGCCGAGGTTGCCCTCCTGGATGAGGTCGAGGAGCGGGACCTCGGCGCGCGTGTAGTTCCGCGTGATCGACATCACGAGCCGGAGGTTCGACTCGATGAGCTTGCGCTTCGCCTCCTCGTCGCCCTCGTCCTTGCGACGCGCGAGCTCGCGCTCCTCGGCCGGCGTGAGCAGCCGCCCCTCCCCGAGCTGGCGGACGTAGAGCTTGAGGGGGTCGTCGGCGCTCGGCGGGTCGAGCTCGTCGTGCCCGCCCTCCTCCAGCCCTGCTCCCCCGGGCGGGTCGCTCTCGACTGGGTCGAACAGGTGCTCAGCGGCAGTGGGATCCACGGCCGCTCTATCGGCGGAAGCGGTGCCCCCCTTGAGGGATTGCGTACCGACGAGGGATCGAGCGGGTCGCAGGAGGGGGCGATCGTGCACGGCTTCCGCGGCCGCGCGAGCGTGATGGGGATGGCGCTTCCGCGCTCGGGGGAGGCTCCGGTTAGCCTCCTGCGAGCGAGCCGTCCGGGCGGACGTCGACCCCTCGGTTGCGGAGCTCCTCGCGAACGAGGAACTGGAAGGCGGTCCAGGCACCGCGGGGGACGTCGAGGAGGCGGTAGACCTGCCATTCCGACGGGAGCGTCGGGTCCTCCCGCCGAGCGGCTGCCCAATCGGCCATCCTCGGCAGCCGTCCGATGCGCCGGGCGAGCTCCGCCCCCTGCGCGATCGCGCGCTCGAGGCGCTCCTCCTTCCGAGGCACGTCGAAGCCAGCCTCCCGGAGAGCCTCGGCGAACGAGCCGAACGTGTGCGCGTAGAGCGAGACCGAGGGCACCGCCGGCCGACGCTCCGCGAGGTCGCGGGCCGTCGGGGGACGGCCGAGCTCCTCTCCGAGACGCTGGAGGTGCGCGAGGAGGTCGTCCCGGGTGAGGAATCGCCGCGGCACGAGCCCAGCAGCCCGCTTCGCGGCGTTCCAGGTCCCGAAGTGCTCGATGACGGTCTGGGGATGCACGGCCGTCTCCGGGTCGGCGGCGAACTCCCGCATCGTCGGCGACCGGCCGAGACGGGAGGCCGCAGCTCGGAGCTCGTCGAGGATCTCCTCGTCCGTGTACCGCCGTCGGAGCCCAGCGCGGAAGGCCGCGAGCTCGCGCTCGTCGATCTGGAGAGCTCTCCCCGTCGTGCCACGCTCGGAGGCCATTTGCAGTCAGCTTAGAGCATCTTGTGCTATGCGCAAGAAGATCAGACTCACCGAGGCGCACGGCGGCGGCTACCCTCGACGGGTCATGGCACTTCGACTTGGCCTCGAGACGGCCTGCGCGCGCGCGGTCGGTCGCCTCTCTCGCGGGCTCGGCCGAGGAGGTGGCACGACGGTGCCGGGGAAGCTCCTGTGGAAGCTCGATCCCGGGGCTGTCGATGCCCTCGCCTCCCGTCTGCGAGAGGGCGTCGTCCTCATCTCGGCGACGAACGGCAAGACGACGACCGCGGCGATGTGCGCGCACGTGCTCGGCCCTGAGCGGCGCCTCGCGTGGAACCGAGCGGGCGCGAACCTCCTCTCTGGGATCGCCTCCGCCCTCGTGAGCGCCCCGGACGCTGAGCTCGGCCTCTTCGAGGTCGACGAGGCTGCGCTCCCGGAGGCGATCGCGCGCACGAGGCCGCGAGCGGTGCTCCTCGGCAACCTCTTCCGCGATCAGCTCGACCGCTACGGGGAGCTCGAGGCGGTCGCGGCCCGCTGGCGGACGGCCATCGAGGGGCTCGATCCGTCCGCGGTCGTCGTCGTGAACGCCGACGATCCGGTCGTCTGCGACCTCACGCGTGGTCGCTCCCACGTCCTGCGCTTCGGCATCGATGACCCGACGCAGGCACGACCTGCGCTCCAGCACGCAGCAGACTCGAAGTACTGCGTCCGCTGCGGCTCTCCGTACGTCTACGAGGCCGCGTACGTCGCTCACCTCGGCGACTACCGCTGCGCCCGCTGCGACCACGCGCGGCCCGCGCTCGACGTGGCCGCGCGCGCGATCGTCCTCGTCGGCACCGCCGGCGCGCGCTTCTCGCTCGCGACTCCGGAGGGAGAGGGCGACGTCGAGCTCGGCCTCCCAGGCGTCTACAACGTCTACAACGCGACTGCCGCCGCGGCCCTCGCGACGGCGCTCGGTACGTCCGCGGCGACCATTCGGGAGCGCCTCCGCAGCTTCGGCGG
>JAVQXS010000083.1:0-6772 GCA_033578065.1 Thermoleophilia bacterium | reverse complement strand
TCGACGCGACCCCGCTCCACGTCGTCTACCGCGAGGTCGAGCGGCTCGCAGCCGAGCGCGGGATCGCCGTCGCGGGCGGCGAGCTCGTCGGCCTCGTCCCGGAGCGCGTCCTCGCCGAGGCGGCGCAGGCCGGCGTCCGCATCCCGGGCGTCGATCCCTCGCGCGTGCTCGAGCGGCTCCTCGGGCTCTAGACTCGGCACCGTGCCGACGACGATCGTGCTCTCGGGTGAGGAGCTCACGGTCGGCGACGTGTGGGAGGTCGCCGTCGGCGGCGCGGAGGTGGAGCTCGCCTCCTCGGCCCGAGAGCGGATGCGCGCGTCGCGAGAGCTCCTCGAGTCGATCCGCGGCGAGCACACGTACGGCGTGAACACCGGGTTCGGGCGCTTCGTGTCCGAGCACGTGCCAGACGAGCTCGCGGAGGAGCTCCAGCTCCGGCTCCTGCGCAGCCACGCCTGCGGGGTGGGCGCGCCGTACCCCGACGAGGTCGTCCGCGCAGCGATGCTCCTGCGCGCGAACACCCTCGCGAAGGGCTACTCGGGCGCGCGCGTGGAGACGGTGGAGCTCCTCGTCGCCTGCCTGAACCGGAGACTGCTGCCGCTCGTGCCCTCCCAGGGCTCTGTCGGCGCGAGCGGTGATCTCGCGCCGCTCGCCCACCTCGCGCTCCCCCTCGTCGGCGAGGGCGAGGCGTGGGTCGGAGGCGAGCGGCTCCCCGGCCTGGAGGCCCTGCGGCGGGTCGGCCTCGAGCCGATCCGCCTCGCGAGCAAGGAGGGCCTCTCGCTCGTGAACGGGACGCAGTTCATGACCGCGATGGCCTCGCTCGGGCTCGTGCGCGCGCGGCGCCTCGCCGCCGCGGCCGACCTCGCGTGCGCGCTCTCGCTCGAGGCGCTCCAGGGGTCGCGGACGAGCTTCGCTCCCGCCGTCCAGCGCGCACGTCCTCTCAGGGGGCAGCAGGCGGCCGCGGCGAACGTCTTCCGCCTCCTCGAGGGCTCGGCGATCATCGAGTCCCACCGCTGGTGCGACAAGGTGCAGGACGCGTACGCGCTCCGCTGCGCGCCGCAGGTGCACGGCGCCTGCCGCGACCTCCTCGACTACGTCGAGGACACGGTGTCGATCGAGCTCAACGCGGCGACCGACAACCCGCTCGTCCTCCTCGAGGAGCGGGAGATCGTCTCCTCCGGCAACTTCCACGGACAGCCCCTCGCGTTCGCCCTCGACGCGCTCGCGCTCGCCGTCGCCGAGCTCGCGAGCATCTCCGAGCGCCGCCTCGAGCGGCTCGTGAACCCCAGCCTGTCCGAGGGGCTCCCGCCGTTCCTCGTCGAGGAGGGCGGCCTCAACTCGGGCTTCATGATCCCGCAGTACGTCGCGGCCGCCCTCGTCTCCGAGAACAAGGTGCTCGCGCACCCGGCGAGCGTCGACTCGATTCCGACGAGCGCAGGCCAGGAGGACCACGTGTCGATGGGGAACGCTGCCGGGCTCAAGGCGTTGCGCGTCCTCGCCAACGCCGAGCACGTGCTCGCGATCGAGCTCCTCGCCGGCGCGCAGGCGGTCGAGTTCCTCGCCCCCCTGCGCCCCGGCGCGGGCGTGCAGGCCGCGCATCGGGCCGTGAGGGAGCTCTCGCCCCGGCTCGTCGAGGACCGGTCGCTGGCGGCGGACATCGCCCACGTGGCCGAGGCGATCCGCTCGGGCGCGATCGTGGCGGCCGCCGAGCGAGAGGTGGGGGCGCTCGCGTGAGCGCCGTGCGCGTGGCCGACGAGCGTGTCGAGGGGCTCTGCGGCGACCTCGCGCGGATCCGCGCGCCGCGCGGGACGACGCTGAACGCCCGCTCCTGGCAGACGGAGGCTCCGCTCCGCATGCTCCTGAACAACCTCGATCCCGAGGTGGCGGAGCATCCCGAGCGGCTCGTCGTCTACGGGGGATCGGGCCGCGCCGCTCGCAGCCACGACGACCTGAAGATCCTCGTCCGCACCCTCCTCCGTCTCGGCGAGGACGAGACGCTGCTCGTGCAATCGGGCCGCGCGGTGGGCGTCTTCCGGACGAGCGAGTGGGCGCCGCGCGTCCTCATCGCGAACGCGCTCCTCGTCCCGCGCTGGGCGACGTGGGACGAGTTCCGGCGGCTCGAGGCGGCCGGCCTGACGATGTACGGGCAGATGACCGCCGGCAGCTGGATCTACATCGGCACCCAGGGCATCCTCCAAGGGACGTACCAGACCTTCGCCGCCGCAAGCGAGCGCCACTTCGGCTCACCCGACCTCACGGGCAGGACGATCCTCACCGCGGGGCTCGGCGGCATGGGGGGCGCGCAGCCGCTCGCGGCGACGATGGCGGGGGCGGCGATCCTCTGCGTCGAGGTCGACCCCTCGCGGATCGCGCGGCGGCTCGAGACGGGCTACCTCGACGAGGCGACCGACTCGCTCGAGGACGCGCTCCGGCGGGTCCGGCGCGCGGCGTCCGAGCGACGGCCGCTCTCGGTCGGGCTGCTCGCGAACGCCGCGGACGTCGTGCCCGAGCTCGCTGCTCGCGGCGAGCGGTTCGATCTCGTGACCGACCAGACCGCGGCCCACGACCCCCTCCATGGCTACGTGCCCCAGGGTCTCACCGTGGAGGAGGCAGGGGCCCTCCGCCTGCGTGACCCGGAGGAGTACCTGCGGCGGGCGCGGGCGTCGATCGTCGCTCACGTCGAGGGGCTCCTCGAGCTCCTCCGGGCGGGGTGCGCGGTGTTCGACTACGGCAACAACCTCCGTGGGGAGGCCGCCGAGGGGGGCGTCGAGGACGCCTTCGCCTACCCGGGGTTCGTCCCGGCGTACATCCGGCCGCTCTTCTGCCGTGGGATCGGGCCCTTCCGCTGGGCGGCGCTCTCCGGGGAGCCGGCGGACATCGCCGTCATCGATGGCGCGATCGCGGCGCTCTTCCCCGAGGATGAGCTCCTCCAGCGGTGGCTCGCGCTCGCGCCGACGCGGGTCCGCTTCCAGGGGCTCCCGGCGCGCATCTGCTGGCTCGGGTACGGAGCGCGTGCCCGCGCCGGCCTCGCGATCAACGAGCTCGTGCGCTCCGGGCGCGTCGCGGCTCCCGTCGTCATCGGACGCGACCACCTCGACGCTGGCTCCGTCGCGTCTCCCTTCCGGGAGACGGAGGCGATGCGCGACGGCTCGGACGCGGTCGCCGACTGGCCGCTCCTGAACGCGCTCCTGAACACGGCTGCCGGGGCGACGTGGGTGAGCGTCCACCACGGAGGCGGCGTCGGGATCGGGAACGCGATCCACGCCGGCATGGTCGTCGTCGCGGACGGGACGGACGCCGCCGCCGAGCGGCTCGAGCGCGTCCTCACCACCGATCCGGGAACGGGCGTCATGCGGCACGCGCACGCGGGCTACGAGGAGGCACTCGAGGTTGCCCGCGAGGTCGGCCTCGACCTCCCGTCGCTCTAGGGGCGGGCGGGCCAGCCGTGCTCCTCGTCCGCGACCTCGCGCAGATCGCGACGCCGGCGGGCGCCCGCGCGCCGCTGCGCGGGAGCGCGCTCCGCGCCGTGCGCGTCGTCGAGGACGGCTTCGTCCTCTGCGACGGGGATCGCATCCTCGCGGTCGGGGAGATGCGAGCGCTCCCGCAGCTCCCTGCCGACGTCGAGGAGCTCGATGGGCGCGGGCTGAGCGCGATCCCCGGCCTCGTCGACTGCCACACGCACGCGTGCTTCGCCGGCGACCGCGTCGAGGAGTTCGCGCTGCGGGCGGCTGGGGCGAGCTACGAGGAGCTCCACGCGGCGGGCGGCGGCATCCTCGCGACGGTCCGGGCGACCCGGGCCGCCGGCGAGGCGGCGCTCGTCGAGGCAGTCGAGCGGCACGTGGGGTGGATGCTCGAGGCCGGGACGACGACGTTCGAGGCGAAGTCGGGCTACGGCCTCGACCGGGAGACCGAGCTCGCCCAGCTCCGGGCGATCGCCGCTGCTCACGGTATCCCGACGTGGCTCGGCGCCCACGCGGTTCCCCCCGAGCACGCGGACGCGGACGCGTACCTCGACTTCCTCCTCGCCGAGGTGCTCCCGGAGGTGACATCGCTCGCCGAGGCAGCGGACGTCTTCCTCGAGCGGGGGGCGTTCGACGCGGCGCAGGCGCGGCGGTACCTCGAGGCGTGCCGCGCCGCCGGCCTCGCGCTGCGCCTCCACGGGGACCAGTTCACCGAGGCCGGGGCCGTTCCGCTCGCGGTGGAGCTCGGGGCGCGCTCCGTCGACCACCTCGAGGCGACAGGCCCGAGCGGCGTCGCGCTCCTCGCAGCGAGCGACGTGACGGCCGTGCTCCTGCCCGCGAGCGCGCTCGTCCTCGGACGGCCGATGCCCCCGGCGCGCGCGCTCGTCGACGCAGGCGCCGCCGTCGCGCTCGCGACCGATCTCAACCCCGGAAGCGCCTTCTGCGAGAGCCTCCCGCTCGTCATGTCGCTCGCCTGCACGCAGCTTCGGCTCACGCCCGAGGAGGCGCTCGCGGCGTGCACGGTGAACGCGGCGCACGTGCTCGGCCTGGCCGAGCGCAAGGGGCGCCTCCTCCCGGGGCTCGACGCCGACCTCGTCCTGCTCGCGGCCGAGGACTGGCGGCACGTCGCCTACCACCTCGCGGGCCCGGTCGTCCACACCGTCATCCGAGGCGGCGAGGTTGCCTGGAGGCGCTCGGCATAATCGACCGCATGGCGACGCGCAAGCAGCGACGGCGGCGCGCGAAGGAGCTCCGCCACGAGTACGTCTGGGAGGACGCGGACGGGAACATCCTCGATCCACGCGAGGTGCGCCGGAGCTCCGGCAAGGCGAAGGAGTCGCAAGGGGGGGCGCGGGGCAGGAGGGAGCCCCTCGCGCCGTCGTGGCGGCGCACGCTCAAGCGCGGCGCGATCTTCGCGCCGATCATGCTCGTGACCGTCATGCTCCTCTCCTCGGAGCTCACGTTCGCGCAGCAGCTCGCGCAGACGGCGTTCCTCGTCGCCGTCTTCATCCCCTTCAGCCACCTCCTCGACCGTCTCTTCTGGCGCTCCTACCAGCGGCGGCTCGCGAAGGCCGAGCGGGCAGCGGACGGCCGCGAGGGCTGAGGGTCGCGGCGCCATGGCGCTCCAGGTCGAGCAGCTCGCGCTCGGACCGATCGGGACGAACTGCTACATCGTCCGGCGCGACGCCTCCGCCGGCGAGGCGGTCGTCGTCGACCCGAGCGGCAGCGCGGCCGAGCTCCGCCTCACGCTCGCGCGGCTCGGCGCGCGCTGCGAGGCGATCCTCGTCACCCACGGCCACTGGGATCACCTCGTCGGCGTCGCCGACCTCGCGGAGGGGACGGGAGCGCCCGTGCACATGCCCGAGGGCGAGCGCGCGGCGCTCGAGGAGCCGGACGCGTACACGCCGCCCGGCGTACGGGTTCGGCCGTGGACGCCGGAGGTGCTCCTGCGCGGAGGCGAGGTGCTCGAGCTCACGGGGATCTCCTTCCGCGTGCTCGCCGTCCCCGGGCACTCTCCCGCCCACCTCGCGTACGCAGCGGACGGCTGCGTCTTCTCGGGGGACGTCCTCTTCGCCGGCTCGGTCGGGCGCACCGACCTGCCGGGAGCGGACTGGGAGGTGCTCCTCGCCTCCCTCGAGGCGCTCGCTCGGGAGCTGCCGCCGGAGACCGTCGTCTACCCCGGCCACGGCCCGGCGACGACCCTCGGCCGGGAGCTCGCCCGGAACCCGTTCCTCGCGGAGCTCCGTGCGAGGGAGCGGGGGTGAGTCGAGCGCCGCGCATCGAGCGCCCGCGCGGGACGCACGACGTCCTCCCGGCCGAGCAGCCGCGCTGGCGGCGGATCGTCGCCGAGGCGGAGCGGCTGTGCGCGCTCTACGGGTACCGACCGATCACCACCCCGGCCTTCGAGGAGACCGCGCTCTTCGAGCGCACCTCGGGTGTCGGCTCGGACGTCGTCCAGAAGGAGATGTACACGTTCCGCGATCGCTCCGGGCGACTCCTGACGCTGCGTCCCGAGGCGACCGCTCCCATCTGCCGCGCGTACGTCGAGCACGGGATGCACCGCCTCCCCCAGCCGGTGAAGGTCTACACCGTCGGGCCGATGTACCGCTACGCGGCGCCGCAGCGCGGGCGCTACCGCGAGCACTGGCAGCTCTCGGTGGAGGCCCTCGGCTCGCCCGACCCGGCCCTCGACGCGGAGCTCATCCACCTCTACCGCACGCTCCTCGAGCGCCTCGGCGTCACCGCCTTCCGGCTCGAGCTGAACTCGATCGGCTGCCGGTCGTGTCGGCCGGCGTACCTCGAGCGCCTCCGCGCCTGGCTCGCGGCGAACGAGGGGCGTCTCGACTCCGCGACCCGGGAGAAGGCCGCGACCAGCCCGCTGCGGGTCTTCGACAACCTCCCGGCGAAGCCGACGCCCGTCCAGGCGGCGCTCCGCGAGGCGCCGACGATCGGCGAGTCCCTCTGCGTCGCCTGCCGCGAGCACTTCGCGGCCGTCCGCTCGACGCTCGACGTCTCGGGCGTCTCGTACGAGCTCGTCCCGACGCTCGTCCGTGGCCTCGACTACTACACGCGCACGACCTGGGAGTTCGTCGGACCCGACGAGGGCGCGCAGAGCACGCTCTCGGGAGGCGGGCGCTACGACGGGCTCGTCGAGGAGATCGGCGGGCCGCCGACGCCCGGGGTCGGCTTCGGAGCGGGGATCGAGCGGCTCGTCCTCGCCCTCGAGCAGGCCGGCGTCGGCGAGGACGAGCCCTCGCTCGACGTCTTCTTCGCGCTCGCCGACGGCGCCTCCCGCGCGCAGGTGGCGGCCTGGC
>JAVQXS010000082.1:0-6787 GCA_033578065.1 Thermoleophilia bacterium | reverse complement strand
CCCGTGCCTGAGCTGACCGTGAACGGGAGACGGATCGGCGACACGGGCGACGTGTACGTCATCGCCGAGATCGGCCACAACCACCAGGGCGACGTCGAGAAGGCGAAGGCGCTCATCCGCGCGGCGAAGGCGTGCGGGGTGGATGCCGTCAAGCTCCAGAAGCGCGACAACCGCCGGCTCTACACGCGCGCGCTCTACGAGGCGCCGTACGACAACGAGCACTCGTTCGGGGCGACGTACGGCGAGCACCGGGAGGCGCTCGAGCTCTCGCCGGGAGAGTGGCTCGAGCTCCGGGAGTTCTGCCGCGAGGAGGGGATCACGCTCTTCGGCACCGTCTTCGACGAGGCGAGCGCAGACCTCCTCGCGGAGCTCGACATGCCGGCGTTCAAGATCGCCTCCGGCGACCTCACGAACACGCCACTCCTTCGCCACGTCGCCTCCTTCGGGAAGCCGATCTTCCTCTCGACTGGCGGCGGGACGATCGAGGATGTCGACCGGGCTGTGGAGGCGATCCTCCCGTTGAATCCGCAGCTCTGCGTCATGCAGTGCACGGCGGCCTACCCCTGCGAGGTTGCCGAGCTCAACCTCCAGGTCATCGGGACGTACCGCGAGCGCTTCCCCGACGTCGTCGTCGGCCTCTCGGATCACCAGAGCGGGATCGCGATGGCGCTCGTCGGGTACATGCTCGGAGCGCGGGTGATCGAGAAGCACTTCACGCTCGATCACGCGTGGCGCGGCTCGGATCACGCCTTCTCGCTCATGCCCGAGGGGATGCGGCGTCTCGTGCGCGACCTCCGTCGCGTGCCGCTCGCGCTCGGCGACGGCGTGAAGCGGCGCTACCCGAGCGAGGAGCGGCCGCTCGAGAAGATGGGGAAGAAGCTCGTCGCTGCGCGCGACCTCCCGGCCGGGCACGTGCTCCGCGAGGGCGATCTCGTCGCGAAGTCCCCGGCCGACGGCGGGCTCCCGCCGTACGAGCTCGATCGGCTCCTCGGGATGCGCCTCGTCGTCCCCCTCGGGTACGAGCAGGAGGTGACGTTCGACCTCGTGGAGCCGAGCGAGGAGCTCGCCGGCGCCGGCTCGCACGAGTCGTGACCGCGCTCGCGGACGTCCGCCTCGCCGTCTTCGACTTCGACGGCGTCTTCACCGACAACCGCGTGTGGACGAACGAGCGCGGCGAGGAGAGCGTCGTCTGCTGGCGCGGCGACGCGCAGGGGCTCCGGCGCCTCGAGGAGGTCGGCGTCGACTTCTTCATCCTCTCGACGGAGGTCAACCCCGCCGTGAGCGCGCGGGCACGGAAGATCCGAGCGGAGTGCATCCAGGGCGTCGCGGAGAAGCTGCCGGTGCTCGAGGCCGAGGCCGCGCGTCGTGGGGTAGCGCTCTCCGAGACCGTCTACCTCGGCAACGACGTGAACGACGCGGAGTGCCTGCGGGCGGTCGGCCTTGCCGCCGTTCCCGCGGACGCCTGGCCGGAGGTCCTCCCCCTCGCCTCCCTCGTCCTCACCCGCGAGGGCGGCCGCGGGTGCGTGCGCGAGCTCTGCGACGCGATCTGGCGCGCGAAGCGGGCCGAGGCGTGACCGACCCCCTCTTCGACCTCCGAGGACGGATCGCGGTCGTGACCGGCGGCTCCGGCCAGCTCGGCACCGTCTACGTGCGGGGGCTCGCCGAGCGGGGGATGCGCGTCGCGTCCCTCGATCTCGCCGAGGGCGAGCTCCCGGAGGGGGCGCGCTGGTACCGGGCGGACATCACCGAGCGGCCCGCGCTCGAGGAGACCCTCGCAGCCATCGAGGCCGAGTGGGGTACGCCGCACCTCCTCGTGAACAACGCGGCGCTCGACTCGCCTCCCAACGCCCCGGCCGCGGAGGTCGGCCCCTTCGAGGGGGTCCCGGAGGCCGCGCTCGACGCCGTCATCGACGTCAACGTCAAGGGAGCGGTGCTCTGCTGCCAGGTGTTCGGGGGGGCGATGGCTCGGGAGGGGCGCGGCTCGATCGTGAACGTGTCCTCCGTCTACGGGATGCTCTCGCCCGTCCACGACCTCTACGCGTTCCGGCGCGCGCAGGGCGAGGAGTTCGTGAAGCCCGTCGCGTACTCGCTCTCGAAGGCAGCCATCCTCAACCTCACGCGCTACCTCGCGACGTACTGGGCGAAGGCCGGCGTCCGCGTGAACACGCTCACCTTGGCCGGCGTCTGGCGGGATCAGCCGAGGGAGTTCCTCGAGGCCTACGAGGCACGGGTCCCCATGGGCCGGATGCTGCGCGCGGAGGAGGCGCTCGGCGCGCTCGTCTTCCTCGCCTCCGACGCCTCCTCGTACGTGACGGGCGCGAACCTCGTCGTCGACGGCGGCTGGACCGCGTGGTAGGAGAGCCGGAGGGCGCTCCCCGGCCGCACCGGGATCTCGCGCAGGAGCTCGAGGAGCTCCGCGCCCGCGTCGCCTCCTACGAGTCGAGCCGCTGGTGGCGGCTCCACCCCCGGGTCGCCCTGCGGCGGCTCGTCGGCCGTGGCTCGGACACGCGTAAGGCCACGCGCGAGGGCGCGGAGCGCCTGCCCCCTGACTTCGACGAGCTCGACCGCGAGGTCTGGGAGCTTGTCGCCCCCTTCACGATGACGACGCCGTCGAGGGTCTACGCGCTCGTGCGAGCCGTCGAGTACGTCGTCGCGGCCAGGGTCCCGGGAGCGCTCGTCGAGTGCGGCGTGTGGCGAGGGGGGAGCATGATGGCGGTCGCGCACACCCTCCTCCGCCTCGGAGCGACCGACCGTGACCTCTACCTCTACGACACCTTCGAGGGCATGACGGAGCCTGGGCAGGAGGACGTCCGGGTGACCGGAGAGGCGGCGGCGGAGCTCCTCGAGCGCCTGCCGCGCACGTCGAACGAGTGGGCGGTGGCGACGCTCGAGGAGGTTCGCTCGGCGATGGGAGGCGTCGGCTACCCCGAGGACCGCATCCGCTTCGTCTGCGGCCGCGTCGAGGAGACGCTTCCGGAGCACGCCCCCGACGAGATCGCGCTCCTCCGCCTCGACACCGACTGGTACGCCTCGACGCTCCACGAGCTGCGCCACCTCTACCCGCGCCTCGCGACCGGCGGCGTCCTCATCGTCGACGACTACGGGTACTGGCAGGGCCAGCGCAGGGCGGTCGACGAGTACCTCGCCGAGCAGGGGATCGCGCTCCTGCTCAACCGGATCGATCCGGCGGCGAGGATCGCCGTGAAGACCTGAGAGGACGGCGGGCCGGGCGGACTATGCTCGCGTCGGCGGTGGGCGTCGTACGTTCCGAGATCCCGAACCTCGTCGACGGGCGCCTCGTCGCAGCCGTCTCGGGTGAGTGGCTCGAGAAGCGTCGCCCGGCGGACGGAACGCTCCTCTGCCGCGTTGCGCGCTCCCGAGGGGAGGATGTCGATCGCGCGGTTGCGACTGCCGCCGCCGCCCAGCCCGCCTGGGCCGAGCGAACCGCGGTCGCGCGCGGGGACGTCCTCCGGGAGCTCGCGCTCCTGCTCCGCTCGCGCCGGGAGGAGCTCGCGGCCCTCGTCGTCGAGGAGACCGGGAAGCCGTCCGAGCTCTCCCTCGCCGAGGTCGACGCCGCCGCGGAGATGGGCTTCTTCGTCGCGGGCGAGGGCCGCCGCCTCTACGGGCGGACGCTCACCTCGAGCGTGCCGCATCGGACGGTCTTCACGAAGCGTCAGCCGCTCGGCGTCGCCGCGCTCATCACGAGCTTCAACACCCCGTTGCCGAACATCGCCTGGAAGGCGTTCCCGGCGCTCCTGTGCGGGAACGCCGCCGTCGCGAAGCCCTCCGAGCACACGCCCGCGTCGGCTCTCGTCTTCGCCGAGCTCGCGCTCGAGGCTGGCGTCCCCCCGGGTGTCCTCAACGTCGTGCAGGGCCTCGGCGGCGAGGCGGGCGCCGCGCTCGTCGAGCACGAGCGCGTCGCGCTCGTGAGCTTCACGGGTTCGGCGGCCACTGGCCGTTCGATCAACGAGGCGGCAGGGCGGCGGCTCGCGAAGGTGTGCCTCGAGCTCGGCGGGAAGAATGCGCTCGTCGTCTGCGACGACGCCGATCTCGAGACCGCGCTCCGCTGGGCGCTCGCCTCCGCGTTCTCGAACGCCGGTCAGCGTTGCGCTAGCGCAAGCAGGATCGTCGTCTTCGAGGACGTGTACGAGGAGCTTCGAGCACGGCTCGTCGCAGGCGCCCGCGCGCTCCCCCCTGAGCCGGTGATCAGCGAGGAGAGCCTCGACCGGATCCTCGCCGTCCTCGCTCGCGCGCAGGAGGAGGGAGCGGTCGTGCTCTGCGGCGGCGAGCGGCTCCCGCGTCCCGGCTCGTACCTGCCTCCCACGGTCGTCGAGCGGGTCTCGCCCGCAGCCGAGCTCTCGTGCATGGAGCTCTTCGGGCCGGTGACGGTGCTCTACCGCGTGCGCGACCTCGAGGAGGCGATCGCGATCGTCAACGACTCGCCCTACGGGCTCACCTCGGCGATCCACACGGCAAGCCTCCACCGCGCGCTCCGCTTCGCAGAGGCGGTCGAGGCTGGGGTCGTGATCGTGAACGGGGGGACGCACGGCTCGGAGCCGCACGTGGGGTTCGGAGGCGTGAAGAGCTCGGGGACGGGCTGGCGCGAGGCAGGGGTGGAGGCGCTCGACGTGTACTCCGATCTCAAGGTCGTGAACCTCATCGCCGATCCGACGCTCGCATGAGCAGCACCGTCGCCGTCCTCGGTCCTGGCGCCGTCGGCGGAGCTCTCGCTGTCCGCCTCGCGCTCGCGGGTCACCGGGTCGTCGTCATCGGACCTCCCGAGACCATCGGGCTCGTCGCGCTCGCGGGCATCGTCGTCGAGTCGCGGGACGGCACGCTCTCCGCGCGGCCCGAGGTTCGAGACCGGCTCACGGCCCCCGTCCGGCTGCTCCTCGTCGCCGTCAAGGCGCCTGCGCTTCGCGAGGCGCTCGAGCGCATCGAGCCAGGGGCCGTCGCGGACGGCGTCGCGCTCGCCCTCCTGAACGGGATCGAGCACATGGAGCTCATGCGCGCGCGCCTCGGCGAGCGCGCGGCTGCGGGCAGCGTCTCCCACTACCAGGCGTATCGCCCTGGTCGAGTCCAGATCGTCGAGGCGAGCGGCCCTCCCCTCCTGACGATCGCCTCCGACACGCTCCCGCGGGGAGAGCTCGAGGCGGCGGCCGACCTCCTCCGCTCGGCGAGGCTCGAGGTGCGCGTCGGCGAGAGCGAGAAGCGGGTGCTGTGGCACAAGCTCGCCCGCATCGCGCCTCTCGCGGCAGCGACGTCGGCGACCGGACGAACGATCGGCGAGCTGCGCGGGGATCCTCAGTGGCGAGATCGTCTGCGGCAGGCGGTCTCCGAGGCGTGTCTCGTCGCGAGCGCCGACGGCGTCGCGCTGCGCCCCGACGCGCAGCTCGCGATCATCGACGAGATCGCCGCCCAGACGACGACCTCCGCCGCCCGCGACGTCGCGGCGGGGCGCCTCTCCGAGCTCGACGCGATCGTCGGCGCGGTGCTGCGCGCCGCCGAGCGTCACGGCGTCGAGACGCCGGCGCTGCGCGAGATCGCGCGGGCGGCCGGACTCCCGTGACTCGCCCCCGCGCCGTCGCCCTCGTTCCTGCGCGCGCGGGCTCTGAACGCGTGCCCGGGAAGAACGTGCGCCCGCTCGCCGGGCACCCGCTCCTCGCCTACGCGATCGAGGCAGCCCGGCAGAGCGGGGTCTTCGAGCGCGTCGTCGTCTCCACCGACAGCGAGGAGGTGGCCACGATCGCGCGGTGGTACGGCGCCGACGTCCCCTTTCTCCGCCCGCCCGAGTACGCGACCGCGACGTCGCCCGACATCGAGTGGCTCTCGTACACGCTTCCGCGGCTCGAGGAGCCCTACGAGCTCTTCGCGATCGTCCGGGCGACGAACCCCTTCCGAGGCCCGGCGGCGATTCGTCGGGGGCTCGAGCAGCTCCTCGCGACGCCCGAGGCCGACTCCCTGCGCGCCGTCGAGCTCGTGAAGCAGCACCCGGGGAAGATGTGGGTCCTCGCCGAGGATGGACGGACGATGCGCCCGCTCCTCGACCAGTCTCACCTCGAGGTCGCCTGGCACGCCGGTCAGTACCAGGCGCTCCCGCCCGTCTACATCCAGAACAGCGCGCTCGAGATCGCATGGACGCGGGTTCTCTCGGAGACGGGGACGAGAGAGGGGCGCGTCGTCGCGCCCTTCCTCACCGAGGGCTACGAGGGCTTCAACATCGACGACGAGGCGGACTGGGAGCGCGCCGAGCGTCTCGTCGCCTCCGGACGTGCGCAGCTCCCCGAGGTCATTTGCCCACCGTACGAGCGGTCGACGCACGAGGCGGGCTGGGGTGAGGCATAGGCGGCGTTCGCGCGCGTCGCGACGAAGGCCGACGCGATCGCGTTCGCTCGGAAGCTGAGTGCCGCGTGCGGAGTGGCTCGGGCGCTGCGTCGTCGGCCCCCGGCGGCCGATCCGCGCAGGCACCTCTGCGCGGTAGCCGACTGCCACCGTACGCTTCCCCACCGTGAAGCTCGCGGCCCTCGAGACCCTCTTCTGCGACGCGGGCTGGCGGCCGTGGATCTTCGTGAAGGCGACCGCGGACGACGGGAGCGTCGGCTGGGCGGAGGTGACGGAGTCGAACGGCTCGCCGCATGGCATCGCAGGCGTCGTCGACGATCTCGCTCCGCTCGTCGTCGGTCACGATCCGCGACCGGTCGAGCGCATCTACTGGGACCTCTATCGGGCGACGCGGCAGAGCCCCGGCTCGGTCGTCGCGAAGGCGCTCGCGGGGATCGAGAACGCC
>JAVQXS010000081.1:0-6895 GCA_033578065.1 Thermoleophilia bacterium | reverse complement strand
TACGAGTTGGAATCACGCTCGCCTGCACCGAGTGCAAGCGGCGGAACTACGAGACCGAGAAGTCGAAGCGGAACTCCCCAGACCGGATCGAGCTCCGGAAGTACTGCCGCTGGTGCGGCCGCCACACGCTGCACCGCGAGACGAGGTAGCGCGATGGCGAGGGAGACGCGCAGGCAGCGCCGGGCGGCGCGCGCAGCCGCGGCCGAGGCGCAGACCGCTCGTCGGAGCCGGCAGGCGCAGGTGCGCCCGGCCCAGCAGCCGGTCAAGCAGCAGACCGGACGGAAGGTCGAGCAGCCGCGCCGGGGCCAGTTCCTCCGCGAGTCGGCCGCCGAGCTCCGCAAGGTCGACTGGCCGAGCCGCCGGCAGACGTTCCAGGGGGTCGTCGTCGTCATCATCGCCTGCGCGATCGTTGGCGCCTACCTCTGGGGGATCGACCAGATCCTCCGGCCCCTCGTCAACCGGGTCTTCCTCTAGCTCGGAGGGGATCGCAGATGTTCCAGTGGTACGTCATCAACACCTACTCCGGGCACGAGAACAAGGTGAAGGCGAACCTCGAGCATCGGATCGTCTCCATGGGGCAGCAGCCGCGGTTCCGGCGCGTCGTCGTCCCCACCGAGCAGGTCATCGAGACGAAGGACGGGCAGAAGGTGCAGACGGAGCGCCGCGTCCTCCCCGGCTACGTCCTCGTCAACATGGACATGTCGGACGAGGCGTGGAGCGTCGTGAAGGGGACGCCGGGCGTCACGGGCTTCGTCGGCGCGGGCTCGAAGCCGATCCCCCTCTCCCAGGCGGAGGTCGACCGGATCCTCCGCCACGGCGCGCCCGCGGCCGGGCAGGCGCCGCGCGCGCAGGTCGAGTTCTCGCTCGGCGAGTCGGTGAAGGTAACCTCCGGGCCGCTCTCCGACTTCGACGGCGAGATCATCGACATCAACCCCGACCAGCAGAAGCTCAAGGTCCTCGTGGACATCTTCGAGCGGCAGGTGCCGGTCGAGCTTGGCTTCGACCAGGTGAAGAAGATCGACTAGCGCTCCGGCGCCGCGACGAAGGACACGACCCAGCTCGATGGCGAAGAAGGTCCTCACCATGATCAAGCTCCAGATCCCGGGCGGGCAGGCGAACCCGGCCCCGCCGGTCGGTCCCGCGCTCGGTCAGCACGGGGTGAACATCATGGAGTTCTGCAAGGCGTTCAACGCGCAGACGGCGCAGGAGAACGGCCGCATCATCCCCGTCGAGATCACGGTCTTCGAGGACCGCTCCTTCAGCTTCGTCACGAAGACGCCGCCCGCGGCCGTCCTCATCAAGGAGGCGCTCGGGATCGAGTCCGGCTCCGGCGAGCCGAACCGCACGAAGGTCGGCAGGCTGACCGAGGCCCAGCTCCGCTCGATCGCCGAGCAGAAGATGGCCGACCTGAACACGCGGGACCTCGAGCAGGCGATGAAGGTGATCGCGGGCACGGCGCGGAGCATGGGGGTGGAGACGCCGTGAGCGGCTCTGGCAAGCGGTACCGCGCGGCACGAGCGGCGATCGACCGCGATCGGACGTACTCGCCACTCGAGGCGATCCGGGCGCTCAAGAGCCTCCCCGGGGCGCGCTTCGACGAGACGGTGGAGGCGCACTTCCGCCTCGGCCTCAACGTCCGCCATGCGGACCAGCAGCTCCGGGGAACGGTCATGCTGCCGCACGGCCTCGGCAAGGAGGTGCGGGTGGCCGTCTTCGCGGAGGGCGAGAAGGCGCGAGAGGCGGAGGAGGCGGGCGCGGACGTCGTCGGGTCCGCCGACCTCGCACGGCGGATCGAGGAGGGCTTCCTCGACTTCGACGTCGCGATCGCGACGCCCGATCAGATGGGCGTCGTCGGACGGCTCGGCCGGATCCTCGGCCCCCGGGGGCTCATGCCGAACCCGAAGGCGGGCACCGTCACCTTCGACGTCGCCAAGGCCGTCTCCGACGCGAAGGCCGGCAAGCTCGAGTACCGCACCGACCGCGGCGGGAACGTCCACGTCCCGATCGGGAAGCGGAGCTTCGACGAGCGGGCGCTCCTCGAGAACTACGCAGCGCTCGTCGAGGAGATCGTGCGCGCGAAGCCGGCGGCAGCGAAGGGCCGCTACCTCAGGGGCATCACCCTCGCGACGACGATGGGGCCGGGGGTTCGCGTCGATACCTCGCGCACGAGGGACATCGCAGAGGAGCTCGAGACAGCTAGAGTTCCGGCCTAGCGACATACCGACCGCCGAAGACCGCTGGCAGCCCTGCCCGCGCAGGGCGGAAGCCCAGCCGAGGAGGCCGGTTCCCGGGCGCAGCGGCGCCCGCAGGACCCGCCTCGCGCGGGTCGCCTCGTCTTCGGGCGGCGAACCGAGGAGGAGGCGACGTGCTGAGGCAGGACAAGGAGCGGATCGTCGCGGAGCTCACCGAGCAGCTCCGCTCGGCGTCGACCCTGCTCGTGGCCGACTACCGAGGGCTCACGCACGCGCAGCTCGAGACGCTGCGGGCCGAGCTCCGCGAGCATGGAGCGCGCCTCCGGGTCGTGAAGAACACGCTCACCCGTCGCGCGGCGGAGCTGGCCGGCGCCGACGCCCTCCTCGTGCTCCTCGAGGGGCCGACGGCGATCGCGTTCGTCGAGTCTGAGGGCGATCCCGCGGCGGTGGCGAAAGCGTTGGCAGCGGCTGCGAGGGAGACGAACGTCCTCGTCCTCCGCGGAGGAGTTCTCGAGGGCCGGACGCTGTCGAGCGAGGAGGTGGCCGAGCTGGCGACGCTCCCGCCGCTCGAGATCCTGCGTGGACAGGTTCTCGGTGCGATCGTGGCGCCGGTCACGCAGCTCCTCGCGCTCGTGAGCGCCCCGCTCCGCGATCTCGTCGGCCTCCTCGACGCACGCATCGCCCAGCTCGAGGGGGGCGGGGACGGGCGAGACTCCGGCGCCTCGGCGCCGGAGGGTGGAGAGGCTCGCGAGCCCGCAGCGGCCGCCTCCGCGGCGGTGCCCTCCGAGCCGCGTGACGACACCTCGGCGGGCTTGGCCTCCGCCGAGCCCGCGACGCGAGGAGATGGTGAACCAGCGCAATCCGACGTTCAGGAAGAGGAGCACGAAGAGGAGGAGTAGCCATGGCAACGGACGTGAAGGAGATCCTCGACACCCTCGGCAAGATGACCGTCCTCGAGCTCGTCGAGCTGAAGAAGGCGATCGAGGAGGAGTGGGGCGTGACCGCTGCCGCTCCCGTGGCGGTGGCCGCCGCTGCGCCCGTCGCGGGCGCGGACGCCGCCGGGCCGGCGGCCGCGGAGGAGAAGGACACGTTCGACGTCGTCCTCGCCGCCGCGGGCGACAAGAAGATCCAGGTGATCAAGGTCGTGCGCGCGGTGACGGGGCTCGGCCTCAAGGAGGCGAAGGACCTCGTCGATGGCGCCCCCAATACGGTGAAGGAAGGGGTGGCGAAGGAGGAGGCCGAGTCGATCAAGGCGCAGCTCGAGGAGGCGGGCGCGACCGTCGAGTTGAAGTAGGGCTGCCGAGGAGCGGGCGGGCCTCGCGGGGAGCCCCTGCCGGGGCCGAGAGCGATCGAGGGAGCCGAGGGGCCTCGAGGGCGCGACCTCCCGTCGGGCGCCGTTCTCGAGGCGGGCGCGGCCTCGACGCGCCTCCCCTCGCGGCGTGTCGAGGTATCGGCTATCCTCCCCGGCAGCCGTCCGCGGCCGCGTGCTTGCGGGCGGTGGTGCCCGTCCGCTACCCTTCGGGGTTCCGCCGAGGCTCGCTCGAGAACACCTGCTTTCGACCCTGCACCGTACAAGGGAGGCTTGCCAACGTTGAGCAGCGTCGCTAGCGCGCCGCGCGCGCGTCGGAGCTTTTCGCGCCTGAAGCACGTCCTCGACCTCCCCAACCTCATCGACATCCAGAAGGCCTCCTTCCGCTGGTTCATGGAGGAGGGCCTGCGCGAGACGATCGACGACATCTCGCCGATCGAGGACTACACGGGGACGCTCGCTGTCGAGTTCGGCGAGTACCAGTTCGGGGAGCCGCAGTTCACGATCCAGGAGTGCCGGGAGAAGGACCTCACCTACCAGGTACCGCTCACGGCGACCGTCCGCTTCGTGAACAAGGAGACGGGCGAGATCCGCGAGCAGCGCGTCTTCATGGGGGACGTGCCGATGATGACCGAGTGGGGGACGTTCATCATCAACGGCACCGAGCGCGTGATCGTCACCCAGCTCGTCCGCAGCCCCGGCGCCTACCTCATGGAGCCGAAGGATCCGACGAAGCAGGTGTTCACCGCGAACCTCATGCCGTCGCGCGGCTCGTGGCTCGAGGTGGAGATCGACAAGAAGGGCGCGGTCTACGCCCGCATCGACCGCAAGCGGAAGCTCCCGGTCACGACCTTGCTGCGCGCGTTGCCGCCGGAGGATCCGACGACGGGCTTCCTCCTGGACACGAGCTCGAACGACGCCATCCTCGCGCTCTTCGACGGCTCCATCTACATCGCGAACACGCTCGAGCGCGACCCTTCATCGCGCGAGGAGGAGGCGCTCATCGAGGTCTTCAAGAAGCAGCGCCCTGGCGAGCCGCCGACGCTGGAGAACGCGCGCAACCTCCTACGCGCGCTCTTCTTCGATCCCAAGCGCTACGACCTGACGAGGGTCGGCCGCTACAAGCTCAACCAGCGGCTCGGGGTGTCGGTGCCCGAGGATGTCCGCGTCCTCACGACCGAGGACATCGTCGCGCTCGTGCGCAAGCTCGTCGAGCTGCCGGCGCGGCTCGGCGTCCCGGAGGATTCCCGCGACTACGCCGCCGACGCTGCACAGCTCTCCCGCGACCCGATCCGGGGAGAGCTCGACGAGTACGAGGACTTCGGCAACCGCCGGCTGCGCACGCCCGGGGAGCTCATCCAGGAGGCGTTCCGCGTCGGGCTCTACCGGATGGAGCGCGTCGTCCGAGAGCGGATGACGACGGAGGACGTCGACACGATCACGCCGCAGACGATCATCAACATCCGACCCGTCGTCGCTGCGCTCAAGGAGTTCTTCGGCTCCTCGCAGCTCTCCCAGTTCATGGATCAGACGAACACGCTCGCCGGCCTCACGCATCGGCGTCGGCTCAACTCGCTCGGCGCCGGCGGGCTCACGCGCGAGCGCGCTCCGATCGAGGTGCGCGACGTCCACCCGACGCACTACGGCCGCATGTGCCCGATCGAGACGCCCGAGGGCCCGAACATCGGCCTCATCGGCTCGCTCGCCTCGTACGCGACCGTCTCCGAGTTCGGCTTCATCCGGACTCCGTACCGGGTGGTGAGGAACGGGAAGGTGACGGACGAGATCGTCTACCTCGACGCGGCCGAGGAGCGTCAGTACACGATCGCCCAGGCCTCGGAGCCGGTCGACCCGAAGACGGGCAAGCTCCTGAACGAGCAGGTGCTCTGCCGCTCCCGCGAGGGCGAGGCCGTGCTCGTCTCGCCGCAGGACGTCGACTACATGGACGTGTCGCCGGCGCAGATCGTCTCCGTCGCGACCGCGCTCATCCCCTTCCTCGAGCACAACGACGCGAACCGCGCGCTCATGGGCGCGAACATGCAGCGCCAGGCCGTCCCGCTCATGATCCCGCAGGCGCCGCTCGTCGGCACCGGTCTCGAGTACCGGGCGGCGGTGGACACCGGCGACGTCGTCCTCTCGCGGAGCGATGGGACGGTCGTCGACGTCGATGCCGAGCACATCGTCGTCGAGGGGCGCGGGACGCGCGAGGAGTACCGGCTGACGAAGTTCATGCGCTCGAACCAAGGCACCCTCATCCACCAGAAACCCGTCGTCCGCCTCGGGGACAAGGTCCGGAAGGGGGACGTCCTCGCGGACGGCAGCTCGACGGACGGCGGCGAGCTCGCGCTCGGCGCGAACCTCCTCGTCGCCTTCATGCCGTGGGAGGGCTACAACTTCGAGGACGCGATCGTCATCTCGGAGCGACTCGTGCGGGATGACGTCCTGAGCTCGATCCACATCCACGAGTACGAGATCGACGCGCGCTCGACGAAGCTCGGCGACGAGGAGATCACGCGGGACATCCCGAACCGCTCGGAGGAGTCGCTCGCGAACCTCGACGAGCGCGGCGTCGTGCGCATTGGCGCCGAGGTCGGCTCTGGCGACCTCCTCGTGGGGAAGGTGACCCCGAAGGGCGAGACGGAGCTCACCGCGGAGGAGAAGCTCATCCGCGCGATCTTCAAGGAGAAGGCGCGCGAGGTGCGAGACACGTCGCTCAAGGTTCCCCACGGCGAGGGCGGGAAGGTGATCGGCGTGAAGACGTTCTCCCGGGACGCCGGCGACGACCTGCCCCCCGGGGTGAACGAGCTCGTCCGCGTCTACGTCGCGAAGAAGCGGAAGATCGCCGAGGGCGACAAGCTCGCCGGCCGCCACGGGAACAAAGGCGTGATCGCGAAGATCGTCCCCGAGGAGGACATGCCGTTCCTCGAGGACGGTCGCTCGGTCGACGTCGTCCTCAACCCGCTCGGGGTTCCGAGCCGCATGAACATCGGCCAGATCCTCGAGACGCACCTCGGCTGGGCCGCTGCGCACGGCGTCTTCGAGGACGGCGCCCCCGTCAACCCACGCGCCCCGATCAACGCTCCCGACCCGCGGGCGGTCGCCTCTCCCGTGTTCGACGGCGCGACCCCCGGGGACGTCGACGACGCGCTCGTCGCCGCGGCCACGAGCGGGCGCACCGGCGTCTCGATGGCGGTGGACGAGCTCGCGCCGCGGGGGATGCGCTGCACCGGCAAGGTGACGCTCTACGACGGGAAGACCGGGGAGCCCTTCGACCAGGAGGTCACCGTCGGCTTCATGTACATCATGAAGCTCCTCCACCTCGTCGACGACAAGATCCACGCGCGCTCGACCGGGCCTTACTCGCTGGTCACCCAGCAGCCGCTCGGCGGCAAGG
>JAVQXS010000080.1:0-6935 GCA_033578065.1 Thermoleophilia bacterium | reverse complement strand
GCGGTTCTCCTACCAGCAGGGGGTGACGATCACGATCAGCCGCGCGGAGCTCGGCAACACCTCGCGCTTCCGCTTCTCGGTCGTCGTCCTCTCGGGCGCGACGTTCGACGAGGAGACCGGAGAGATCGACCTCACCGGCGCCGTCGCGGACTTCGCGCCCGCTCCGGGAGCGGGGCTCTACGCGTACGAGGTTCGGATCGCGAGACCGACGCTCCAGGTGCGGCGCGTCGTCACCGTCCCTGCTGTCCCCCGCGCCGGGCAACCGCTCACGCTCCGGATGACCGTCGTCCGCTCCGACACCGGCGCGACGATCAAGGGCGGCCGCGTCACCTGCCAGGGCCGCGTCGGCGGAACCGCGCTGCGAGCGACGACCGCCGCCGTCCAAGGCGGGGCGGTCGTGTGCGTCTGGCAGATTCCGGCCGAGGCGAAGGGGAGGACGTTCACCGGTCGCGCGACCGTCGTCTTCGAGGGGCTGCGGGCGACCGGAACCGTCTCCAAGCGGATCGGCTAGCCCGCTCCTCGGTGCGTCGCTCCGCGATCCTCGGACTCGTCGTCGCATCGGTGGCGCTCGTGAGCAGCGCGAGCGGAGCGATCGGCCCGACGCCGCAGAGCGTCGTCGAGCGAGCGGCCGCCAAGGTGCGACAGGGGACGCTCGCCGTTCCGGAACGGCTCGGCGGCGACGTGCGGACGCGCGTCATCGTCACGCTCCACGATCCGCCGCTCGCGGCCGCCTGGCGCGCCCGCACCCTCGGCGCGCTCGGCGTCAACCGCCGCCTGAACGTCGCGAGCCCGTTCGCCCGCTCCTACCTCGCCGAGCTGCGCGCGGAGCAGGCGCGCGCGATCGCGCGCGTGCAGGCGGCGATCCCGGAGGCGGTCGTCTCGCGCCGCTACGAGGTGCTCCTGAACGGCTTCGCCGTCAGCCTCCCGTACGAGGAGCTCCCCGAGCTCCTCGCGCTCGACGTCGCGAAGCGCGTGTACCCGAGCCGCCGCTACACGCTCGCGCTCAACCGCGGCCCGGCGGTCATCGGCGCGCCGCAGTTCCGGGGGCTGGCGGGTGCGACGGGAGCTGGCGTGAAGGTCGCGGTCGTCGACGACGGCGTCGACCACGAGCACCCCTTCCTGCGGCCGGACGGCCTCTCCTACCCACCGGGGTTCCCGAAGGGCCCGAGCGGCTCGACGACGCCGAAGGTGATCGTCGCGCGGGGCTTCGCTGGGCCGGGAGCGAACAGCGCGCCCCTAGATCGCGACAAGTCCTTCCACGGGACGCACGTCGCCGGGATCATCGCCGGTGCGCGCACGGACGTGCCGGCAGGTCGGCCGGGGCAGTGCGTCGAGGCGCAGGGGGGGTGCCATCCGGCGGTGCAGGGGCTCGAGGGGGTGGCGCCGCGCGCGTACATCGGGAACTACCGCGTCTTCAACGTCCCCCTCCCGCTCGGGGGCTGCTGCTCGGCGAACACGCCCGAGATCGTCGCTGCCTTCGAGGCGGCGGTCCGCGACGGCATGGACGTCATCAACTTCTCCGGGGGCGGCCCGCAGGCCGACCCGCGCACGGACGGGCTCATGGAGGCGGTCGCGAACGTCGTCCGAGCCGGCGTCGTGCCTGTCATCTCCGCCGGGAACGACCGCGACTTCTTCGGGCTGGGGACTGCGGGCTCGCCCGCGACCTCGCCGGACGCGATCAGCGTCGGCTCGGTGGTGAACGCGCACGTCTTCGGCCCCTCCTTCGTCGTCACCTCGCCGTCCGGGCTTCCCCGCATCGCCTTCGTGCCGAGCGAGACGATCCCGCCGGCGTGGGTGAACGCCGACCAGCGCCTCGTGGACGTCGGGGCGGTCGGGGGCGCGAGCCGGCTCGCCTGCGGAGACGGACCGCCACTCCCCGCTGGGTCCCTCCGCGGCGCGATCGCGCTCGTGAGCCGGGGCGGCTGCCCGTACGCCGAGAAGGCGCAGCGGGTGCGGCAGGCAGGCGCGATCGGCATCGTCATCGCGGAGAACCGCCCGGGCGATCCGACGTTCGCGTACCTGACGTCGATCCCGGGGGGCGTCATCTCGGAGGGGGACGGCGCGCGGCTGCGCGCGGCGCTCGCCGGCTCGGGCGGGGTAGCGACCGTCCGCTTCAGCAGGCAGACGCTCGAGGTGCCGACGAGCTGGACCGCCGTTCCCTCGAGCTTCTCAGCCGCTGGGCTCACGCCCTTCGGCCACGCGCTCAAGCCGGACGTCATGGCGCCCGGCTCGCAGGTGCTCTCCTCCGTGCTCCCCGAGTTCGCAGGGGACGAGTACGCCGTCCTCGACGGGACGAGCTTCTCGGCTCCCCACGTCTCCGGGGCGGTCGCGCTCCTGCTCGAGCGCCACCCGACCTGGACGCCGAAGCAGGTGAAGTCGGCGCTCATGTCGACGGCAGGCCCGGCGTACGACGACTCCGTCCAGACGCGGGAGGCGCCCGTCCTCGTCCAGGGGGCCGGGCTCGTGCGCGTGGCTGCTGCCGACCGGCCGCTCATCTTCACCGATCCGCAGTCGCTCTCCTTCGGCTACCTGAGCGCGCTCGGCGGCGCGACGAGCAAGGCGATCTCCGTCACCGTCTCCGACGCCGGGAACGGGGCCGGCACGTGGACGGTCGAGGTGCGAGCGCAGGTCGCCTCGCCGGGGGCGAGCGTCGAGGCGGCGCCGGTGACCGTGCCGCCCGGAGGAAGCGCGACGATCCAGGTCGTCGCACGCGCGGCGGCGGGAGCGGCTGCGGGCGACAACTACGGCTTCCTCGTCCTCCGTCGAGGCGCGGACGAGCGGAGGATCCCGTACGCCTTCTCGGTCACGCGCTCCGGGCTCGTGGGCGCCCCGACGACGCCGCTGCGCCCGACGCAGCGCGGGGACACGCGACGCGGGGAGGACCGGGCCCGCGTCTACCGCTGGCCGACGTCCCCCTTTGCCGTCCTCGGGATCTTCGGCGTCGATCCCTCCGTCTCCGACGACGGTCGCGAGCAGGTCTACCACCTCGACCTCCGGCGACAGGCCGTCAACGCCGGCGTCGTCGTGACGAGGCCGGCGCCGAGGCTCGGCGTCTCCGTCACCTCGCTCCTGAGCTCGAACGCGCCCATCCACCCGTGGTTCCTCGGGCAGCTCGACGAGAACACCGTGCTCGGGTACGCCGGGATCCCGGTGAACGTGAACAACCTCATGCCCGACTTCCTCTTCTCGATCGGGGCGTCGGGCGGCGTCTTCCTCCCGCCCGGGCGCTACTACGTCGCCGTCGACTCCGGTCGCGACCCCTTCACCGGGCGATCTCTCGCCGGCCCCTACACGCTCCGCTCGTGGGTGAACGACGTGCGCCCGCCGCGGGTCGAGCTCCTCACCCGCACCGTGTCCTCCGGCCGACCGACGATCGCCGCCCGGATCACCGATCGAGGCTCGGGAGTCGATCCCTTCTCCCTCCAGCTCTTCTTCGGGCGGGAGCTCGGGCAGTCGGTCGGCGCGACGACGTACGATCCGGCGACCGGCCTCGCCACCTTCTCCATCCCCCGGGAGGTGCGACCGCTCGAGCCCGGCGGCCAGTTCATGCGGATCGTCGCCTCGGACTGGCAGGAGGCGAAGAACATCGACACGGAGAGCGAGAGCCCGATGCCGAACACGCGCTTCCTCGGGATCCGCGTCGAGGCCGTCGATCGGCCGGCGGTCACCTGGCTCTCGCCGCGCAAGGGGGCGTGCGTCGCGGAGCGCGAGCGGCTCCGAGTCGTCGCCACCTCGAGCGCTGTCGTCTCCTCCGTCGGCTTCTTCGACGGCGATCGGCCGATCGGGCGCGTACGCCGGAACGTCGCCGGCGTGTACGAGCTCCTCTGGCGGACGACGGGCGCGAGGAAGGGGCCGCACGTCCTCCGCGCGGTGGCCTCGGACGTCCGCGGACGCGAGTCCGAGGCTTCCCTCTCCGTGCGCATCTGCCGGTGATCCAGGCGACGCGCTTCGGGAGACCGCTGCCCGAGGGCGGGACGATCGGCGTCGTTGCCGCCGCGAGCCCGTACGACAGCCGCTCGGAGGTCATCCGCGGCGTCGCCTGGTGGGAGGAGCGCGGCTACCGGGTGAAGCTCGCCGAGCACGTCTGGGCGCGCGACGACTACGTCGCGGGAGACCCTCGACGACGGGCAGACGACCTCAACGCGCTCTTCGCCGACCCGGAGGTCGACGTCGTCCAGACGCTCCAGGGTGGCTTCGGGTCGGCCCAGACGATCCCCTTCCTCGACTTCGACCTCATCGCCGCGAACCCGAAGCCGCTCGTGGGGTACTCGGACATCACCGCGCTCCACGTCGCGCTCCTCCAGCGAGCGGGGCTGGGCACGATCTACGGGAACGGGCTCATCGGCCTCGGGAGCCCGGAGACGAGCGCGTTCTCGAGGGAGCGGCTTCTCGACGTGCTCCGCACGGGCGGGGTCGGTCCCGTCCCGCGCAACCCCGATGACCCCTGGGTGCGCACGATCCGCGGGGGGAAGGTGACGGCGCCGCTCGTCGGCGGCTGCCTCTGGCTCCTCATGCAGACGATGGGGACGCCCTGGGAGATCGACCTCGAGGGGGCGATCCTCTTCTTCGAGGACACGCACGCGCCGCCGTACTACGTCGATGGCCAGCTCGTCCAGCTTGCGCATGCCGGCAAGCTCGAGGGTGTCGTCGGGGTCGTCGTGGGCGAGATGGAGCGCTGCGACTGGGGCGACCTGCGCCCCGTCTCCGACTGGGCCCGCTCCCGCTCGCTCGAGGACGTCCTCGAGGAGCGGCTCGAGCCGCGCGGGGTGCCGGTCCTCTACGGACTGCCCCTCGGCCACGGGAAGCACCTCGCCGCGCTCCCGCTCGGCGTCCGCTGCACGCTCGACGCCGACGCGGGCACGCTCACGGTCGAGGAGCCCGTCCTCCGTCCCCCTCCAGCGTCCTCGGCCGCGCCTCCCTGACGACGAGCCCGCGGAGGAGCGCTGCGAGGCGCTCCCGCGGCGGTGGTCCAGGCGGCCCCGCCTGCGGCGGCAGCGACCAGGCGTAGGCGAACTCGGCCCCGAAGAGGAGGAGGAGCGCGATGACGTAGACGAAGAGGAGGAAGGTCATCACGCCCGCGAGCGAGCCGTAGATGAGGTTGTAGCGGGAGAAGTCGCCGAAGACGAGCGCGAGGAGCTTCGTCGTTCCCCAGATCGAGAGCGCAGTGACCGTGGCTCCCGCGAGCGCGTCCCGAGGTCGGATGCGGCGGGCGGGAACGAAGCGGTAGAGGAGGAGGGCGGTGAGCCAGATGAGCGTGACCTGGGTGCCGTCGCGAAGGAGCCAGGTCGCGGAGTCCGCGCTCAACCCGACGGCCGTCGCGATCCGGTCGAGAGCGCCCCCGAGGAACGCGCCGGCCGTCGAGAGGCCGACGACGAGGAGGACGAGGGTGCCTGCGCCGAGGATGGCGACGAGGTCGACGAGCTTCGCGTGGACGGGCGCCCGTCCGCGCTCCACCTTGAGTGCGGCCTCGAGACCGAGCCGGAGCGAGGCCATCATCCCCGACGCGCCCCAGAGGAGGGCGACGAAGGAGACGAAGCCGATCGCCGAGAGCGGGGTCGCGATGCCTTCGATCGAGCGCTCGACCTCCCTCCGCCCCTCGTCCGACACCGGCAGGATCTCGATGAGGCGCTCGACGACCCGCTGTCGGAACGCGTCGTCCTGGAGGACGAGCCCGAAGATGGAGACGAGGAGGATGGTGAGCGGGAAGAGCGAGAAGAGCACCCGGTAGGCGATCGCAGCGGCGAACTGGGGACAGCGGTCGGCGAAGAGGTCCTCGAGCGCGCGCGGGAGCGCGCGTCCGACGCCGGCCGCCACCGAGCGGACCCACGAGGCGGGCCCGCGGCCGGGCCTCGGCGACCGCCCGCCTCGGGCGGGGAGCTCTGCCTCGGCCATGCTCCGGAGTGTACGGAGGCCGGCCGTCGCAGTCGCTCGGGGGCTCCGAGCGGCGTCACTATCCTCCCCGCGATGAAGGTCCTCCTCCCCGACTCCTCCGAGCTCGAGCTGCCCGAGGGCGCGACGGGCCTCGACGCCGCGCGTGCCGTCGGCCCGAGGCTCGCGGCAGACGCGGTGCTCGTCGTCGCCGACGGCGAGCGGCGCGATCTCCGGCTCCCGCTGCGTGAGGGGGAGCGGATTCGGATCCTGACGACGCGCGACACCGACGACCCGGACGCGCTCTACGTGCTCCGTCACTCCGCCGCGCACCTCCTCGCCGAGGCCGTCCTCCGGCTCTACCCAGGGACGAAGATCGCGATCGGTCCGCCGACCGCGGACGGCTTCTACTACGACTTCGAGCTCCCCACGCCGATCTCGGAGGACGACCTCGAGCGCATCGAGGAGGAGATGCGCCGGGAGATCGCGGAGGGTCGCACGTGGGTGCGCGAGGAGGTCTCGCGCGAGGCGGCGCGCGAGCGCTTCCTCTCCGAGGCGCAGCCGTACAAGGTCGAGCTCGTCGGGGAGGTGGAAGGACCGATCTCCCTCTACACGCAGGGCGACTTCACCGACCTCTGTCGAGGGCCGCACCTCCAGGACGCGACGCCGATCAAGGCGCTCAAGCTCACCGGGATCGCCGGCGCCTACTGGCGCGGCGACGAGCGCAACGTCCAGCTCACGCGGATCTACGGGACGGCGTTCTACTCGCAGGCCGACCTCGACGCCTACCTCGAGCGCCTCGAGCAGGCGCGCGCCCGCGACCACCGGCGGCTCGGCCCCGAGCTCGACCTCTTCCACTTCGACGAGCACTCACCCGGCTCGCCGCTCTGGCACCCGAAGGGGATGGTGATCTTCAACGAGCTCGAGGCGATCCGCCGCCGCGAGAACGCGCGCCGGGGCTACCTCGAGGTGCGGACGCCGCTCATCTACGACAAGGCGCTCTGGGTGACCTCGGGCCACTGGGAGAAGTTCCGCGAGAGCATGTTCCTCATCGGCGGCGACGACGA
>JAVQXS010000079.1:0-6995 GCA_033578065.1 Thermoleophilia bacterium | reverse complement strand
CAACACGTACCACCACTTCGCCCTCCCCGCGCTCGCGCCCGTCGCCTGGAACGTCGTCATCATCGTTGGGCTCGTGCTCGGCGTTCCGCAGATCTCCGACGCGAGCGGCCAGCTCTACCTGTACGCGGCGGTCGTGGTCGCGGGGACGCTCGTCCAGCTCCTCCTGCCTGTGCCCTGGCTCCGCCGCCTGGACGGACGGCTCGCCGTCGTCCTCGACTGGCGGGACCCGGCGGTGAAGCGCGTCCTCGTCCTCATGCTGCCGGTGACGCTCACGATCGGGCTCGTGAACGTCAACTTCGTCGTCGACACGCTCTTCGCCTCGCGCCTCCTCGACCCCGAGCTCGCGCCGGCCGCGATCGACAAGGCCTTTCGCCTCTACATGCTCCCGCAGGGGGTGTTCGCGGTCGCTGTCACGACCGTCCTCTTCCCGACCCTCGCCCGTCTCGCCGCCCGCGACGACGCGGCTGGCCTGCGCCGGGCGCTCGACGGCGGGCTCCGCCAGATCGCCTTCCTCCTCATCCCGGCTGGGCTCGTGTCGATCGTCCTCGCCGAGCCGATCGTGCGGCTCGTGTACGAGCGCGGGCAGTTCACGGCGGAGGACACGGTCGTCGTCTCCCAGTGCTTGCAGGCCTTCTCGCTCGGGCTCGTCTGGAACGGCTGGATGCTCGTCCTCAACCGCGCCTTCTACGCGGTGCAGACGAACTGGGTGCCGACCGTGGTGGCGCTCGGCGCCGTCGGGGTGAACGCGGCCTTCGACGCGCTCTTCTACCGGCTTGGCATCTGGGGGATCCCGCTCGCCACCGCTGCCGTCAACCTCGCCGCCGCCGCTGTGCTCCTCGTGCTCATGCGCCGCCACCTGGGCCTCGAGCCCCTCGGAGCCACCCTCGGAGCGGTGGGGCGCATCGCCGTCGCAGGCGCGACGGCCGCTGGCGCGGCCCTCGCCACCTGGTACGGCGTCGATGTCGCGCTCGGGCGATCGCTCGCAGCGCAGATCTCCTCGCTCGCGGCGGCGCTCGCGGCGGGCGGAGCGGTCTACGTGGCGGCCGCACGGAGCCTGCGCCTCCGCGAGCTCGACGAGCTCCTCGTGCTGCGCCGCAGGTAGAGGTCGCTCCTCTCGGGTCAGGCCCGACGGCCGGAGCGATCGCCGGGAGACGCTCGCTCTGCGGGCCAGCACCCCCTGGGAGGCATCTCCTGGGGAACGAGCTCTCGCAGCGCCGATCGGGGACCAGGCCCCACGGGGTGCGTGCAACATTCGAGACCTGACTCCGCAAGACCGCATCCGCAACTTCGCGATCATCGCGCACATCGACCACGGCAAGTCGACGCTCGCCGACCGGATCCTCGAGCTCACGGGAGCGCTCTCCGAGCGCGAGATGCGGGAGCAGGTGCTCGACTCGATGGAGCTCGAGCGCGAGCGCGGGATCACGATCAAGGCTCAGGCGGTTCGCGTGGGCTGGCGGGGCTACCAGCTCAACCTCATCGACACGCCCGGTCACGTCGACTTCACGTACGAGGTCTCGCGCTCGCTCCAGGCCTGCGAGGGCGCGCTCCTCGTCGTCGACGCGGCGCAGGGGATCCAGGCCCAGACGCTCGCGAACGCGTACCTCGCGCTCGAGGGCGAGCTCGAGATCGTGCCGGTCGTGAACAAGATCGACCTCCCGCAGGCCGATCCCGACGCGGTGGCGGCCGAGCTCGCCGACCTCCTCGGCGAGACGCCCGAGCGCGTACTCCGCATCTCAGCGAAGACCGGGCAGGGCGTCCCGGCGCTGCTCGATGCCGCTGTGGAGCGGATCCCGCCGCCCCGCGGCGACCCCGACGCGCCCCCGCGAGCGCTCGTGTTCGACTCCTCCTACGACCAGTACCGGGGGGTCGTGACCTTCGTGCGTGTCGTGGACGGCGCCTTCGCGACGCGCGACCGGGTGCGCGCGATGGCGCTCGGGACGGAGCTCGTGGCCGAGGAGCTCGGCGTCATGACTCCTGCCCGCCTCCCGGTCGAGGTGCTTGGCGCGGGCGAGGTCGGCTACATCGTCACCGGCCTGAAGGACGTCTCGCGTCTCCGGGTGGGCGACACCCTGACCGCGCTGCGCCGGCCGGCTCCGGAGCCGCTCCCGGGCTACCGGGAGGTGAAGCCGATGGTGTTCGCGGGCATCTTTCCCACCGACTCCGACGACTACCCGGCGCTGCGGGACGCGCTCGAGAAGCTGCGGCTCAATGACGCCTCGCTCAGCTACGAGCCCGAGACGTCCCAGGCCCTCGGGTTCGGCTTCCGGTGCGGCTTCCTCGGCCTCCTCCACATGGAGATCGTCCGTGAGCGTCTCGAGCGCGAGTTCGACCTCGACCTCCTCGTCACCGCGCCGAACGTCGCCTACCGGGCGACGACGCGCTCGGGGCGGATGGTCGAGGTGCACAACCCGGCCGAGATGCCGCGGGAGGTGGAGCGCGTCGAGGAGCCGTACGTGAAGGCGACGATCATCGTCCCCAAGGACTACGTCGGCGCGGTCATGGAGCTCGCGAGCGAGCGTCGTGGGACGTTCGACCACCTCGAGTACCTGAGCGAGGACCGGGTACTCCTCTCGTACGAGCTCCCGCTCGCCGAGATCGTCGTCGACTTCTACGACCAGCTGAAGTCGCGGACACGCGGGTACGCGAGCTTCGACTACGACCTTGCGGGCTTCAAGCCGGGCGACCTCGTGCGTGTCGACCTCCTCGTGGCTGGGGAGCCGGTCGACGCCCTCTCGCTCATCGTGCACCGGGAAGCCGCGTACGACCGCGCGCGCCAGCTCGTCGAGCGCCTGAAGGAGGAGATCCCACGGCAGCTCTTCGACGTCGCCGTCCAGGCTGCGATCGGCTCCCGCGTGATCGCGCGCGAGACGGTGAAGGCGCGGCGGAAGGACGTGCTCGCGAAGTGCTACGGAGGCGACGTCACCCGCAAGCGCAAGCTGCTTGAGCGGCAGAAGCGGGGGAAGAAGCGGATGAAGCAGGTCGGCGGGGTCGAGGTCCCGCAGGAGGCCTTCCTCGCTGTCCTCAACCTCGACGCGGAGCGGCGGCGGTAGGTGGGTTCGGTCCGCCACCTCTACGTCCACCTCCCCTTCTGCGCGCACCGCTGCGGGTACTGCGACTTCGTCACCGTCGTCGGGCGACGAGGGCAGCACGCCGCGTACGTCGATGCGCTCCTCGCCGAGCTCGCCCTCGAGCGGCACGTGCTCGCCAACCGCGTCGAGACCGTCTTCCTCGGCGGCGGCACGCCGACGTTCACCCGGGTCGAGGAGCTCGCCCGTCTGCTCGACGCGCTCCCCGAGGCGGACGAGGTGACGGTCGAGGCGAACCCGGAGACCGTCACGCGGGAGCTCGCCGGCGTGCTCCGCTCCTGCGCGGTGAGCCGCGTCTCCATCGGGGCGCAGAGCTTCCGTCCGCGCCTCCTCGCGACGCTCGAGCGGCGCGGCTCGCCTGCGTCCGTCCGAGCGGCTGTGCATGCTCTTCGTGATGTCGGATTCGACAACATCTCCCTCGACCTCCTCTACGGCATCCCCGGCCAGAGCCCCGCCGACCTCGACGCCGACCTCGCGGATGCGCTCGCGCTCGAGCCCGAGCACCTCTCGTGCTACGAGCTCGAGGCGAAGCGCGGGACGCGCTTCGCGCACGCCCACGGCGAGGAGCTCGCGCGCCAAGCCGAGCGGATGGAGGGGTACTTCGAGCGGGTCGTCGAGCTGCTCGTTGCGGCTGGCTATCGGTGGTACGAGACGTCGAACTTCTGCCTCGATCCGGACCACGTCGACGGTCGTGACCTCCGCGCTCGCCACAACCTCGCGGTCTGGCGCGGCTGCGACTACCTCGGAATCGGGATCGGCGCCGTATCGACGATCGGGGGCGAGCGCCGCCGGAACCTCCCGAGCCTCGGACGGTACCTCCGAGCTCTGTGTACGGGCTCTGCGCCACCGCGGGAGATCGAGAGCCTCGACGACGACATCCGGCGACGCGAGCGCTTGCTGCTCGGCCTCCGCCTCGACGAGCCGGTGCCCCTGACCGAGGTCGGCGAGGCCCTCGATCGCTCCGCGCTCGCGCGCATGGAGGCGCTCGGCCTCGCCGAGCGACGGATGGGCGAGCGAGGGGAGGAGCTCCGTCTCACTCCCCGTGGCCGCTTTCTCGGGGGCGCCGTGACGGCGGAGCTCCTCGCGCTCCCTGAGGTCTCGTCCTCTCGCCCGGAGGCGACCGCGGCCTCGTCGTCACGCTCGGTGGAGGCGACCGCGGCCTGAGGGACGATCGGTGGCGAGGGAGGGGGAGAGGCCAAGGAGCGTCGCGAGCTGGGCGCGCCGTCGCAGAGCGCGGGGGAGAGGAGCGGTCTGCGACAGCGCCGGCGGACACGGAGCGGTGCTCGTCGGCGCTGCCATCGGCGACAGCGTCGGCTTCGAGAGGAGCCCGTGAGCCTCTCCCTGCTGCCAGAGCGACGGGCGATGGATGGCTCGCTGCGTCGGACATCGAGGTGTGGCGGGCGTTCCGGTCGGAACGTCGGGGTCGCAGCTGCAGGTCGTGACCGATCGCGCTTCCGGGGCCGGCGGGTCGCTCTCTGGAGCAGGTCTCGTGGTACGCGGGAGAGAGCGTGCTCGGGCGCTCGCCGTCCGGCGACCCGCAGCTCGCCTCCCGCGCGAGATCGAGGGGGTTTCGGTGCGTCTGGGTGCGCCTCGTGGCGCGCCTCGACGGCCTCGACCTCGCGGATGGGACGACGAAGACACGCCGGGCCAAGCTCGTCGGGCCCCGGGTCTCGAGGGCAATCCCTCGGCGCCCTCGCGTCTGTGCTCGGGAAGTGGCCTTCGCTGCGGTTCCCGTCCTCGGAGCGGTTGGCCGGCCGCGACGTCGAGCTCGCGCCCTCGCTCGTCGCGGCGCCGCCGTCCCGAGGCGGGCGCGCCCTGGGGGCTCCGCCGTACCATGAGGGCATGGAGCTGACGCCGCGCAAGCGGGAGATCCTCCACCGCGTCGTCGAGGAGTACGTCGCCACGGGGCAGCCCGTGGGCTCGCGCACGCTCGTGGAGCGCTCGGGCCTCCGTGTGTCGCCGTCGACGGTGCGCGCGGAGCTCGCCGACCTCGAGGCTCTCGGCCTGCTCACCCACCCGCACACCTCTGCGGGTCGCGTGCCGACCGAGGAGGGCTACCGGCTCTACGCCCAGGACCTGCTCGCGACGCTCGAAGGGCCTCCGGGGAGCCTCGGCGTCGACCTCCGGGCGATGCGCGACGAGATCGAGGATGCGTTGCGCACGACCACGGAGTCCCTCTCCCGCGCGACGCGGCTCCTCGCGCTCGTCTCGGCGCCGTCGCTCGAGACCTCCTCCATCCGGCACATCGAGGTGCTCGCGCTCCAACCGCAGACGGTGATGGTCGTCGTCATCACCTCCACAGGGGGCGTCACGAAGCGGCTCTTCCGCCTCGAGCATCCCGTCGACCCGGGCCTCGTCTCCTGGGCCTCGGCGTATCTGAACGACGTCCTCGTCGACGAGCGGCTCGGCTCGAGCGCCATCCGCCGAGGGCTCGAGGCCTCCGACCTCGGCGAGGCGGAGCGGGCGTTCCTCGGAATCGTCGGCAACGCGCTGCTCGAGACCGCCTCGGAGGGCCCCGAGGTGTTCTTCGGCGGCGCCGAGGAGCTGCTCGAGGAGGCGCGCGCCGAGGAGGTGGAGGCGACGCTGCGGCTTCTCGAGCGGCTCGAGCGGCGCGCCGCGGTGCTCGAGCTCGTGCACGAGGCGCTCGAGCCGACGCGCGCCGTCGTGCATGTCGGCCCCGAGGTCGCTGGCGATCAGGTGCACGACGTCGCCCTCGTCGGGGCGGCGTACGGGGTGCGGAGCACGCCGCTCGGGGCGGTCGGGCTCATCGGCCCCCTGCGGATGGATTACGAGAAGGCGATTCGCACGGTCCGGGCGGCCGCCTTCGAGCTCTCGCGGTTCGTCGAGGACGTCTACGACGAGGTCTGACGCGGCGCCGGTGGCGACGACGGAGCGCGACTACTACGAGATCCTCGGCGTCCGACGCGACGCCGACGACGCCGAGATCAAGCGGGCCTTCCGGCGTCTCGCGCGGGAGCTCCACCCCGATGTCTCGAACGCGCCAGACGCAGAGCAGCGGTTCCGGGAGGTGGCCGAGGCCTACGAGGTGCTCTCCGACAGCGAGCGGCGGGCGACGTACGACCGCTACGGCCACGCTGGCCTGCGCACCGGAGGGTACCGCCCGACGTTCGCCGACTTCGGGAGCATCTCCGACATCTTCGCGGCCTTCTTCGGCGAGGACCTCTTCGCCGGCTCGACCCGCAGCGGCGCGCAGGCCGTCCGTGGAGGAGACGTGCAGGCGGTGGTCGAGCTCGACCTCGAGCAGGCCTTCACCGGCACCTCCGTGTCGGTTCCCGTCGAGGTGGCGGCGACGTGCGGGCGGTGCCAGGGGAAGGGGGCCGAGCCCGGGACGGGCCTCCGTACGTGTCCGACGTGCCAGGGGTCGGGCGTCTTGCGCCGCGTGTCGCAGAACGTCTTCGGCCAGTTCGTGCAGCAGCGGACGTGCCCCGGCTGCGGCGGCGCGGGCCGGACGTTCGAGTCGCCGTGTCGGGACTGCGAGGGCGAGGGGCGGGTCCCGAGCACGCGCGTGCTCGAGGTGGACGTCCCGCCCGGCGTTGACGACGGCCAGCGCATCCGCGTCCGCGGCGGCGGGCACGCCGGCGTGCGCGGCGGCGCCACGGGCGACGCGTTCGTCGTCCTCCGGGTGCGCCCGGACCCGCGCTTCGTGCGCGACGGCGACGACCTCCACACCGCGGTCGCGATCCCGATGACCGACGCGGCGCTCGGAACGACGCTGCGCGTGCCGGCCCTCGGAGGGGAGCTCGAGCTCGAGGTGCCGCCGGGAACGCAGCCGGGCGACGTGCGGATCGTGCGCGGCCAAGGGATGCCGTCGCTGCGGGACGGGCGTCGCGGCGACCTCTACGTCCGGCTCGACGTCGTCGTCCCGCGCGAGCTCTCGGACGAGCA
>JAVQXS010000078.1:0-7008 GCA_033578065.1 Thermoleophilia bacterium | reverse complement strand
GCCGACGGGGCCCGGTTCCGCCGCGCCGTGCCGCGTGCCGTCCGCGCTGCGGCACCGGGCCTCGCCCTCGGCGTCCGCGTGAGCGCCGACGCGCCGCGCGCGCCCGCGATCGCGGAGACGGCGGTCGCCGAGGGCGTCGACTTCCTCTCCGCCGCGCTCGGGGACTCGTCGACGTACCTGGGCTCGGCGAGGATCGTGCCGCCGCCACCGGTCGAGGAGGACGCGATCGCGTCGCTTGCGAGCGGCTTCCGGCTCGGCCCGCCGCTCATCGCGACCTCCCGGGTCGTCGATCCCGCCCGCGCCGCTGCGCTCGTCGCCGAGGGGATCGCAGACGCGGTGGGGATGACGAGGGCCCTCATCGCCGACCCCGAGCTTCCGGCGAAGACGCGGCGCGGCGCGATCGGGGCGATCCTCCGCTGCGTTGGCTGCAACGTCTGCATCGCCCACTACCACGCGGGGACGCCGATCGCCTGCGCGGTCAACCCCCGGACGGGACGGGAGCGCACCCTCGCGCGGGAGCGCGCGGGCCGGCGACGTCGAGTCGTCGTCGTGGGCGCAGGTCCCGCCGGGCTCGCTGCAGCCGCCGAGTCCGCCGAGGCGGGGCACGAGGTCGTGCTCCTCGAGCGCTCCCCTCGGCTGGGCGGGCAGATGGCGCTCGCGCTTGAGACGCCGGGAGGCGGCGCGACGGCCCGCGAGCTCATCAGGCTCTTCGAGCGTCGTCTGCGCTCCGTCGACGTCAGGCTTGGGGTCGCTGCCGACGCGCGCGTCGTCGCTGGGCTCGAGCCGGACGTCGTCGTCGTCGCGACGGGGGCGCAGCCGTACACGCCTCCGCTCGACCTCGGCGGCGTGCGCGTCGCGCAGGCGTGGGACGTCCTCGTCGAGGCTCCCCCGGAAGGCCTCCGCGTCCTCGTCGCCGACTGGGGCGGCGATCCGGCAGGCCTCGATTGCGCAGAGATGCTCGCGGCTGCGGGGAACGAGGTGACCCTCGCGGTCGCCTCGGTGGCGGTCGGCGAGACGGTGCACCAGTACCGACGGAACCTCTACCTCGAGCGGCTCTACCGTGCCGGGGTCGAGGTCCTCCACCACCGGGCGCTCGCGGGCAGCGCGGATGGCCTCGTCGAGCTCGCGAACGTCTTCGCTCCCGAGCTCCGCGAGCGGCGCGAGGTCGACCTCCTCGTCCTCGCCCAGGGTCGTGTCCCGCTCGACGAGGTGGCGCCGGCGCTCCGCGCGGTTGGGCTCCGCGTCGAGGAGGCGGGCGACTGCCTGTCGCCGCGGTCGCTCGAGGAGGCGATCCTCGAGGGGACGCTCGCCGTGCAGCGGATCGGCGCGCTCGCGTAGGCTCTCCCCGGTGGTCGTTCCCGCGCTCCCCGAGGAGATCCGCGCCCTGAAGGAGGCCGTCGGCGCCTTCGTCGAGCGGGAGGTGTACCCGCTCGAGCAGCGGATCGCTGCGCGCGGCACGATCGACCCGGCGGAGGTGGATGCGCTTCGACGCAAGGCGCGCGAGGCCGGGTTCGCGATGCTCAACATGCCCGCTGAGGTCGGCGGGAAGAACCTCTCGATGCTCGGTCAGGTCGCGCTCGAGGAGGAGGCGGGCAAGGCGACGAACGGCCTCGGCTTCGCGGTCGTCGACCGCGGGCCGCGCGAGCTGTACGAGATCGCGACCCCGGAGCAGGTCGAGCGCTACGTGCTGCCGATCGTGCGCGGCGAGTACCGAGAGGCGTGGGCGCTGACGGAGCCCGGCGCGGGCTCCGACCTCTCCGGCATCCAGGCGACGGCCACGCGCGACGGCGGTGACTGGGTGCTCAACGGCGAGAAGTGGTTCGTGACGAGCGAGGGCGACCCCGGTGTCTACATCGTGCTCGCGGTCGCGGAGGGCGAGCAGGCGCTCTTCCTCGTCGAGCCGGGGACGCCCGGCCTCGAGGTGCGACGGACGCCCTCCTTCCTCCACGACCCGTACCTCGACCACCACCCCGAGATCGTGTTCACGAGCTGCCGGGTGCCCGAGGCGAACCGCGTTCCGGCGAGCGGTGACGCGGGCGCGAAGGAGTGGATCCTCGTCGAGCGCCTCTTCATCGCCGCGCGCTGCTGCGGCGCTGCGCTCCGGCTCATCGACCTCACGGCGGAGTGGGCGAAGGAGCGGGAGGCGTTCGGCGCCCCGATCGCCTCCTACCAGGGCGTCTCCTTCCCGCTCGCCGACTCGCTGACCGAGCTCCACGCGGCACGGCTCCTCACGTACCACGCGGCGCACGCCTTCGACACGCTTGCCGACCGCAAGGTCGTGCACGGGAAGGTGTCGATGGCGAAGCTCTACGCCTCCGAGATGGCGGGACGCGTCGCCGATCGAGCGGTGCAGGCCTTCGGTGGCCGCGGCTACATGGTCGAGAACCCGGCTGCGCGCTTCTACCGCGAGCTCCGCGTCGACCGGATCTGGGAGGGGACGAGCGAGATCCAGCGCTCCATCATCTCCCGCGGCCTCCTCAAGCGCGGGGCAGCCCCCTACCTCGGCTGGGGCTGAGAGTCGCCGGGCGACCACGAGGCCAGCCGGCTCCACGTGCCCGGATCAGCCGTCGGCGAGCTGCATGGCCGTGACGCTGCAGTCGGGGTCGAGCTCGTAGCTCCGCGTGTCGACGCAGGCGAAGATGTCGAGCCAGCCCTGGTGGTACGCGTACGCACCGCCGGTGAGGCCGCCCGGCCCGACGGCGACGAACGCCGGTGCGCCCGAGCCGAGGACGACCTTCCGCGCCTTTCCACCCCGGTAGAAGGCCTTCGCGATCTCGCCGAAGAGCTGGCTGCCGGTCTTCGCCGTGCGCACGCCCCGCAGGCGCGTTCCGCAGGCGACCTTGAAGTGGCAGAGCTCGTCGGCGATCGTGCTCCGCCGCGCCTCGACGGCGCCCGGTATGCGGAGGTCGACGGTGTTGTAGAGGAGAGCTTTGCCCGTTGTCTTCGTCGCGTACGTCCACGTGCAGGAGTACGCGCCCTTCCTGCTCGAGGACGAGACCGCGAGGCGGATGGCTCCCCTGATCCCGAGCGCACGCTTGACCTGCCACTCCTGGAGGGTGCCCTCGCAGAGGGCGTTCCCAGCTCGCCCAACGGTCGTGGTGGCGAGCGCGAGGCTCGCCACCACGAGGAGGGCTGCGGCCAGGGCCTTCACGGCTTCGCCTGCAGGAGCACTGCGCTGACGTTGTCGACGAACCCACACGGGCCCGAGCCGGTGCGGCTGCCGGTGAGGGTCACCTGCACCGAGCGAGCTCCCGCCGGAACGGTGCCCGTCTTCATGCGCGGCTCGACGCGTGTCACGCCTTGCCGTTGGAGGTACGTCGGGCCCTTCAGGCCGATCGCCTTGCCGACGCGCGTGCCGTCCGCGCCGAGGAAGACCGCGGCGGCTGTCGCCATGTTCTCGGTGCCGTCGTAGCCGCCGAGCTCGGCAGAGAGGCGGAGCTGCACGCCGCCCTTGTCGATCGCCTTCGCGTAGCGGGCGATCGAGATCGTCTGGGTCGCGGTCCCGCGGTTCACGGTCTCGCCGGGGGCAGCGAAGCAGCCCACGAAGAACTTCGCGCCGGAGCCCTTCGTCTTGTCCGCCGCCGCCGGGGCCCACCGGTAGCCCGCGTACGGGGCCGCGTGGAACCCCCCGGTGACGGTCCACGAAGGGACGGGAAGCGCGGCCTGGGCCGAGTCGGGCGTCGCGGGGCCCGCCTCCGCGCCGGGGTTCTTGACAAGGTTGCCGGAGAGCGTCTTCTGAGCAGGCGCCGCGGTGGCGGCGACGGGGACGAGCAGCGCAGCGAGCGCTGCCAAGACGATCGTACGCATGGTTGCCTCCTTGTCGTTCATGGCCGCTCGAGGAAGAGCAGGCCGAGGTGGTTGTCTGTCAGGTCTCCGGAGTCGGAGAGGAGGAAGTTCGAGGTGATCCATCCCGTCGCCGAGGCGAGGCGGCCGGTTCCGCCCACGACCTGGAGGAGCGCAACGCCGTGGCGGAGGTGAGGAGCCGCCGCCCGCTGCGGCGCCTCTCGCCTCACCGACCGCACCAGCAGCGCGTTTCCGCCGCCGAAGTCAATCTCACCCTCGACCGGCCCGTGCTCGTCGAGACGGACGCGGTAGAGGGCCTCGCTCGCTCCGACCTCCTCGAAGTGACCGTGCGGGCCGTCGCGGTCGACGACGGAGACGAGCATCGTGCTCGGCGCGCGGGAGGTCGCTCCGGATCCGTCCGCCTGGCCTCGGAACTGGAGAGCGTACGTGACCGGGAACGGCATCGGGTGGGAGCGGCTCCGTGAAACGTGGCGGCGTTCGTCCAGCACCATGTGTGTCGTGACCCACGCGGAGAGCTCAGAGCGGATCGAGCGAACGATGCAGTCCACCTCCGTGCGCTCGCGCCAGGGGGGTACCCTGGACCTGCGACGTGGAGCGCCCGAGCTCGTCGGGCGCGAGCGTGAGCTCGAGCTGATCGACGGAGTCCTCGATGATGCTCGCATCGGGCGCGCGCGTCGGCTTCTCGTCGTGGGGGAGCCGGGCGTAGGGAAGTCTGCGCTGCTCGACGAGGCCGTTCGGCGAGCTGCCGCGCTCATGGTGCTCCGTGCGGTCGCGAGCGAGGCAGAGGCCGATCTCGGGTACGCGACCCTGCTCGCCCTCCTGCGACCACTCGCTCCTCGGATCTACCTGCTGCCCGAGGGTCAGCGCAGCGCCCTCCGAACCGCGCTCGAGCTCGGCAGCGCCCCCGGCTACAGCCGCTTCGCTCTCGCAGCGGGCGTCTTGAACCTGCTCGCGGGGGTGGCCGCGGAGGCGCCGACGCTCGTCGTCCTCGACGACGTCCAATGGATCGACACAGCGTCGCTCGACGCCCTCTCGTTCGCCTGCGCGCGCCTGGACGCTGATGCCGTTGCTGTGCTCGCGGCAGGCCGGCCCGGCAGCGGCGAGCGGCTCGTCGGCGCCCGCTTCGAGGAGCATGTGCTCGAGCCGCTCGACGACGCCGCATCCCGAGCACTGCTCGATCGCGTAGCCGAGCTCGCTCCCCACGTGCGCGAGCGCGTCCTGGCTGCCGCCCACGGCAATCCCCTCGCGCTCGCCGAGCTCTCCGCGCGGCTGACCGAGGATCAGCGAGCGGGGCGAGAGCCGCTGCCGGATGAGCTCTCCGCGGGGGATACCCTTCGCAGGGCGTACGCCGGAGGCGTGGGACGGCTCCCAGCGTCCTCGCGCGCCGCGCTGCTCGTCGCCGCGCTCGCGTCCCCCGGCGACCCCGCCACGCTCTGCGCTGCTCTCTCCTCCTGCGGGCTCGCTGTCGATGCGCTCGTCCCGGCCGAGGAAGCGGGGCTCGTAACCCTCTCGGCGGGGCGTGTCGCGTTCCGTCATCCGCTCGTCCGCTCCGCGATCGTCGCGGCGGCAAGCGCCGACGAGATCCGCCGGGGGCACGCCGCGCTCGCCGAGTCGCTCCCGCCCGGCGAGGCTCGGGCGCGGCACCTCGCCGCAGCGGCGGCGGGAGCGGACGAGCGGGTGGCGTCGGAGCTCGAACGCGTGGCCACCGCGACCGCCCCCGCGTCGGCTGCGTCCCTCCTCGCGCGGGCGGCTGAGCTCAGTCCTCGTCGGGACGACGTTGATCGCAGGCGCTTCGCGGCGGCCGAGGCCGCCTGGCTCGCGGGGCAGGCCGACCTCGCCCGCTCGCTCTGCGAGCGCGTGATCGAGGGCACGTCGAGCGCGCCCGTGCGGGCGCACGCCCTCCACCTGCGCGGGCAGATCGCCCACCAGACCGAGCCCGCGTCGCGCGCCCGGGCGTTCCTCCTCGAGGCGGTGTCCTGCGCCGATCGTCTCGAGCGGGCGGACGTCGCGCGGATGCTCGGAGACGCCGTGGCCTCGTCGATGTACGCGGGCGACCCGCGCGGCGCGCTGTCGCTCGCGGAGCGGCTCGCTGCAATCGCCACGCACGACGGCGGCGTCGAGGAGTTCTGGATGTCGCTCCACCTGGGCACGGCCCTCTGCCTGAACGGCCGGCGAGCGGAGGGCGAGCCGCACGTGCGGCGGGCGATCGAGCTCGTGGAGACGGCCGACGTGCTCCGCCACGATCCCCGACACCTCGGCTCCGCCGCCATGGCGCCCGCTTGGGTGGACGAGTTCGAGCGTGGCCGTGCGCTCGCAGAGCGCGCGATCGGGCACGCGCGCGCCCTCGGTGCCCTCAGCTCGCTCCCCACGTCGCTCAAGTTCCTCGCCTGGACCGACTATGACCTCGGTCGCTGGGACGCTGCGCTCGCCGCCGCGTTCGAGGCGGTCGAGATCGCCCGGGAGATCGGCCAGATCTCGCAGCTCTGCGCGAACCTCGGCGTCGTCGCGGCGGTGCTCGCAGGGCGGGGCGACGAGCCCGGTTGCGTTGCGGCCGCCGGCGAGGCGCTCGCCCTCGCCGAGGAGCTCGAGCTCGAGTGGCACCGCGCGGGCCTGCTCGGATCGCTCGGTGTCCTTGCGCTCGGGCTCGGCCGCAACGGGGTTGCGGTCGAGCGCCTCGAGCAAGCCGTCGCGATCCTCGAGCACAGCGGCATCGTCGAGGCCTCGGAGGCTCCCTTCTCGGATCTCGTCGAGGCGCTCGTCCGAGCTGGCCGCCGCGACGACGCACAGCTGCGGCTTCTCGCGTTCGAAGAGGTGGCTGCCTCCTCCGAGTCGGCGCTCGTGGAGGGCACCGCAGCTCGGTTGCGTGGACTCCTCGCCTCCGACGGAGACGCTGAGAAGGAGCTCCGAGTGGCGACGGAGCTCCTGGCCGATGGGCCTCCATTCGCGCTCGCTCGCGCGCACCTCTGCTACGGCGAGCGCCTACGGAGGATGGGCGAGCGGCGGCGCGCCCGAGCGGAGCTCGAGGCCGCGCTCGCGATCTTCGAGCGCCTCGGCGCGCGCTCGTGGGCCGAGCGCTGCCGACAGGAGCTCGTCGCGAGCGGCCGCAGGCTCCGTCGGCTCGACCCGGCGACGCGGGACGAGCTGACGCCCCAAGAGCTCCAGGTCGCGCTCCAGGTAGCGCGCGGCCTCACGAACCGCGAGGTC
>JAVQXS010000077.1:0-7052 GCA_033578065.1 Thermoleophilia bacterium | reverse complement strand
CGGCGCTCACCGACCCAGCGCCTCGAGGCGCCCGCTCGGGCCGACGACAGGCGAAGACCATGTCCTCCTCACCCGCGTGGGGACGTCGGTCGAACCAGCCCCACACAGCCTCCGTCTCGAAGCCGGCTGCGTCGAGGAGGGAGAGCCACTTCGGCAGCGCGAGCCAGTGGAGACGGAAGCTCGTCCCCTCGTCCCCGCGGCGCACGGCGAGGGTGAGCGTGCACGCCTCCTCGTCCCAGTCGGCGCGCTCGAAGATGCCCGGCTCGCGCTCGAGCCAGCGGCCGTTCGTCTCAGCGATGTCCTCGGCGCTCGGGCTGAAGACGTCGAAGACGAGGCGGCCGCCTGGCGCGAGGAGATCGTGGGCGACCTGGAGGGCGCGGAGCTTCTCCACCTCCGACTCGAGGTGGAGGAGGGAGCGGAACGGGCAGATGACGAGCGGGACGCGCTCCTCGACCGGCGGCTCGCGCAGGTCGCCGAGGCGGAGGTCGAGGAGCGTGGCGACTCCGGCCGCGCGCGCCCGCTCCGCGGCGATCGCGAGCATCGCCGGCGAGGAGTCGATGCCGATGACACGGATCCCGGTCCGGGCGATCGGCACCGCGACCCGGCCGGTGCCGACGGCGAGCTCGACGACCGGGCCGCCGCTCTCGATGGCCTCCTCGACGTAGAAGTCGATGTCCTCGGTGACCGAGCGGCTCCACGCGTCGTAGAAGGGCGCGATGCGATCGTAGAGGTCGTCCATGGGCCTCCAAACGGCGTCGCCGATGACGGGGTCCACGCGAGCGATTGAAGCACGCGGGCGCCCGCGCGACGCGTCGGCGACGCGCTCGAGCGAGGTCTCGAGACTGTGACGAACCTGCCAACAATCTCGCTCGAACAAGGGAAATCGACTGTCACAAGCTCGCTGGTATGCTGCCGCCGGATGACGCCGGACGCGGCCGCCTCGCCCCACTCTCTCGCCACCGCCTCGGGCCTCCTGCTCGGGACCCTCGGGCTCGCGATGGCTCTCGGTGCGCTCCTCGGCTGGGCGCTCGGCTCCTGGGGCCTCGGCCTCCTCGCGGGCGCGCTCCTTGGCATCCCGCTCGGCGTCGCCGTCGTCTACGCCGTCTACGCGCGCGCCCGATGAGCGCTGGGATCTTCTCGACTCCCCGGCCGCTTCCGGGACGCGCCGCCCCCGCCGTCGCTGGGAGCGCCGTCGTCGCGCTCGCCCTCCCGCTCTTCCTCGTCGCCGGCTGGCCGCTCCGCGGGTGGGCCGTCGCCGCGTGCCTCTGGCTCGCGACGCAGGCGCTCGCGCTCCTCCTGGCGCGTCGTTCCCCTCGCGTCGATAGCCTCGCTGCGGCACTCATGCGCGGTCTCGGCTCGACCTCACGCGTGCTCCTCGCTGGCGTTCCGCTCGTCGTCCTCACCGTGGCCGACGAGCCCGTCGGCCTCGCCGCCGCGCTCGTGTTCGCCGCCGCGTACACGGTGGAGCTCCTCGTCGGGCTCGTGAGCTACTTCGGCGGGGAGGCGAGGACGTGAGGCGGCTGTGGGCGCTCGCCGGGCTCGCCGTCGCCGCGCTCGGGCTGCCCACCTCCGCGCTCGCTGCCGGCGGCGAGTTCGACCCTGCCCACGAGTGGGAGCTCCGGCCGTGGGTGGAGATCCACCTCGGCCCGCTCGATCTGTCGATCAACAAGGCGGTCGCCTACCTCCTGCTCGGGACGGTCGTCTCCATCGCGCTCGGCATCGGGCTCATGCGCGTGAAGACGGGGAGCGCTCCCGGTCGCCGCCAGGCGCTCGGGGAGACGATCTACGAGATCGCGCAGGTGCAGGTCGCCGAGCAGGGACTCCCGACGAGAGCCATCGGGCGCTGGTTCCCGTACGTCGCGAGCCTCATGATCTTCATCTGGGTGCTCAACATGACGAGCTTCATCCCGCTGCCGCTCTCGGACGAGCGCTTCGAGCTCTTCGGGGTGGAGCTCCCGACCTTCGCCATCTTCGCCGCCACGTCGACGCTCTCGGTGACGCTCGCCCTTGCGCTCATGACCTTCGTCTTCACGCACGTCGAGGGGATCCGCGAGCACGGGCCGATCGCGTACGTTCGTAGCTGGATCCCCGAGGTCCCGAAGGTGATGCTCCCCCTCATCGTCCCGCTCGAGGTCCTCGGACAGCTCATGCGCCTCGTGAGCCTCTCCGTTCGCCTCTACGCGAACATGCTCGCCGGCCACATGCTCATCCTCACCTTCCTCGGGCTCATCTTCGTGCTCGAGAGCCTCGCCGTCGCCATCCTCGCCGTGCCCGCGGCCACGCTCTTCTACCTCTTCGAGGTCGTCATCGTCGTCTCCATCCAGGCGTACATCTTCGCCGCCCTCTCTGCCATCTACATCGGCTCGGCCATCGAGCCCGAGCACTAAGGAGGATCTCGCACATGCTGCTCGCGTCGTTCCTTCCCCTCGCCCAGGCTGACACCGCCGCCGACGCCGGCAAGGCCGTCGCGCTCGCGCTCGGCATCGGCCTCGGCTCGCTCGGCGCCGGCGTCGGCATCGGCATCATCTTCGGGTCGATGATCCAGGCCGTCGCTCGCCAGCCGGAGCTCCGCGGGGAGCTCCAGGGCATCCAGTGGCTCGGCTTCGCGCTCACCGAGGCGGTCGTCTTCTACGGCCTCATCGGCGGGCTCCTCGCCTACGTCCTCATCTGACCGATGGCGCCCTTCCCGCTCGCTGCTGAGGAGGCCACGTCCGGGGGTCTCATCTCCGTCGTCCCCGGGCTCATGATCTGGACGCTCATCTGCTTCGCGATCACGTTCTTCGTCCTCAAGCGCTTCGCCTTCGGCCCCATCCAGCGCACGATCGACGAGCGGCGGGAGCGGATCCGCAGGGCGGTCGAGGAGGCCGATCACGCCCGCGAGGAGGCTCGACAGCTCCTCGAGCAGCACCGGCAGCTCCTCGCGAGCGCGAAGGGCGAGGCGGCGGAGATCCTCGCCGAGGCGCGTCGGGTCGCGGACGCGCAGCTCGAGCGGGTGAAGGCGGAGGCGGAGGCCGAGCGGGAGCGCCGGCTCGAGGAGACGAAGCGTCAGATCGAGGCGGAGACCGCTCGCTCGATCGACCGCATCCGCGCGGAGGTCGCCGAGCTCACCCTCCAGGCGACGGCGCGCGTGACCGGGAAGGTCCTCGATGCCGAGGACCAGCGCCGGCTCATCGACGAGGCGCTCGCCGAGCTCGACTTCTCCGTGCTGGAGAAGGCGGACTGAGGGCTCGATGGCGGTCGCGCAGCGCATCTACGCGCGTGCCCTCTTCGAGGCCGCTCGCGAGGAGGGCAAGCTCGAGCGGGTCGCCTCGGAGCTCGAGGCGCTTGCCTCCGCCCTCGATGCGGTGCCAGCGCTCGAGCGCTTCCTCCGCAACCCCGAGGTCGACCCGGCTGAGAAGGCCGCCGTCCTCGAGGAGATCGCGTCCGACGCGGACGCGCTCACCCGCAACTTCTTGCGGCTCGTCGTCGAGAAAGGGAGAGCGGGCGAGCTACGCGAGATGCACGCGGAGCTCGAGGCGCTCGTCGCCCGCGCCGAGAACCGGCTCACCGTCGAGCTCGAGACCGCCTACGAGCTCTCCGACGAGGAGGCTCGACGGATCGTGGAGACGATCGAGCGGGCGTCGGGTCGCACGGTGGAGGCGACGCGCTCGGTCGACCCGTCGCTCATCGGCGGGATCGTCCTCCGGATCGGCTCGTTCCGCGCCGACGGGAGCGTCCGCGGGCGGCTCGAGCGGCTCCGACACGAGCTGACGACGCAGACAGCATGAGAGCGAGCGGGGAGCCCGCTGCCGGCGGGGCCCCCGGAAGGAGACGACGTGAAGCTACGCCCCGAAGAGATCACCGCGATTCTCAAGGATCGAATCCAGGAGCTCGACGTCGAGACCGACCTGAGCGAGGTCGGCACCGTCCTCCAGGTCGGCGACGGCATCGCGCGCATCCACGGTCTCGACAACTGCGTCGCCCTCGAGCGGCTCGAGCTCGAGCACGGCGTGGTCGGGATCGCCTTCAACCTCGAGGAGGACAACGTCGGCGCCGCCCTCTTCGGGGAGTGGGACAAGGTGAAGGAGGGGGAGACCGTCCGCCGGACGGGCGAGGTCATGAGCGTCCCCGTCGGCGAGGCTCTGCTCGGACGCGTCGTCGACCCGCTCGGCAACCCGCTCGACGGTCTCGGTCCCATCGCGACGAGCGAGCGACGACCGCTCGAGCTCAAGGCGCCGGGCGTCATCAGCCGCCAACCGGTGAAGGAGCCGCTCCAGACCGGCCTCAAGGCCATCGACTCGATGATCCCGATCGGACGCGGCCAGCGCGAGCTCATCATCGGCGACCGCTCGACGGGGAAGACCGCGATCGCGATCGACACGATCATCAACCAGCGGGGCGGCGACGTCGTCTGCATCTACGTCGCGATCGGCCAGAAGGGCTCGACCGTGGCGCAGGTCGTGGAGAAGCTCCGCGACGCCGGTGCGATGGACTACACGATCGTCGTCTCGGCGGCGGCGCACGAGGCCGCTCCCATCAAGTGGATGGCGCCCTTCGCTGGCTGCGCGATGGGGGAGCACTTCCTCTACCGCGGTGGGCACGCCCTCCTCATCTACGACGACCTCTCGAAGCACGCGGACGCGTACCGCCAGCTCTCGCTCCTCCTCCGCCGGCCCCCGGGACGCGAGGCGTTCCCGGGCGATGTCTTCTACCTCCACTCCCGCCTGCTCGAGCGTGCGTGCAAGCTCTCGGACGAGCTCGGGGGTGGGTCGCTCACGGCGCTGCCGATCATCGAGACGCAGGCAGGAGACGTGGCCGCGTACATCCCGACGAACGTCATCTCGATCACGGACGGCCAGATCTACCTCGAGTCGAACCTCTTCTTCTCCGGTGTCCGCCCGGCGATCAACGTCGGCGTCTCCGTCTCCCGCGTCGGAGGGAACGCGCAGCGGAAGGCGATGCGCCAGGTGGCCGGCCGGCTCCGTCTCGACCTCTCGCAGTACCGCGAGCTCGAGGCCTTCGCCCAGTTCGGCTCGGAGCTCGACCAGGCGACGCAGCAGGCGCTCGCCCGCGGCGAGCGGATGGTGGCGACGCTCAACCAGCCCCAGTACCAGCCGTGGCCCTTCGAGGAGCAGGTGACGGCGATCTACGCTGGCGTCCACGGCTACCTCGATCCGATCCCGGTCGCCCAGGTTCCCCGCTACCACGAGGAGCTCCGAGAGCACCTGCGCGCAGAGGGCACGATCCTCGCCGCGATCCGCGACGAGGGCGAGATCTCGGAGGAGACCGAGGCGAAGCTGAAGGCGGAGCTCGAGCGCTTCGGCTCGATGTTCGCGATCGAGGAGGAGAAGGGGCTCGCGGGCTAGCCGATGGCCTCCGTCCAGGACCTCAAGCGTCGGATCCAGTCCGTCCGCAACACGCGGAAGATCACGCGGGCGATGGAGCTCGTCGCCGCGGCGAAGCTCCGGCGGGCGGAGCAGCGCATCACCGCGCTCCGCCCGTACGCCGAGACGATGGCGGAGCTCATCGCCGGCGTCGGTCGTGCCTCCTCCTCGGTCCGTCTCCCCCTGCTCGAGCAGCGGGAGACCGTCGAGACGGTCGCGATCGTGCCCCTCACGGGCGACCGCGGTCTCGCGGGCGCGTTCAACGCCCAGATCATGCGTCGCGCGCTCGGGCTCGAGCGCGCCCTCCAGGCCCAGGGCATACGCGTGCGCTGGGTCGCGGTCGGCAAGAAGGGGCGCTCGACGCTCCTCTTCCGTCGACGCGAGCTCGCAGGCGAGTACACGGGCTTCACCGACCGACCGGCCTACGAGGACGCGCAGGCGATCGCGCACCGCGTCGGCGAGCTCTTCACGAGCGGCGAGGTCGACCGCGTCACCCTCGTCTACAACACGTACGTCTCGGCGCTCACGCAGCGCGTGACCGAGCAGGACGTGCTCCCGATCTCTCGGGACATCCTCGAGACGGACGCGGAGGAGCGGGCGGCCGACGTCCTCCGCGGCGACTTCATCTTCGAGCCAGAGCCGGAGCGCATCCTCGAGCGTCTCCTCCCTGTCTACCTCGAGACGCAGATCTACCGAGCGCTCCTCGAGTCTGCCGCCTCCGAGCAGGGCGCGCGGATGACGGCGATGCGGAACGCGTCGAAGAACGCGGCGGAGCTCATCGACACCCTCACCCTGCGCATGAACCGCGCCCGCCAGGCGGAGATCACGCAGGAGATCCTCGAGGTCGTCGCCGGCGCCGAGGCGCTCGCGTAGCCGCGCGCCGAGTCCCGGCCTCTCAGACCGGAGCTACCATCGCCTCGGTGGAGGTAGCCCCGCTTCGCGACGCCGATCCCGAGCGGTTCGCCCGGGCGAGCGAGACCGCGGCTCGCTTCCTCGCGAACGTCGAGACGGTCGTCTACGGCAAGCGGGACGAGATCCGCCTCGTCCTCACCGCGCTCCTCTGCGGCGGGCACGTGCTCCTCGAGGACGTTCCCGGGACGGCGAAGACCGTCCTCGCGCGAGCGATCGCAGGCTCGATCGCAGGCGCGACGCACGCGCGGATCCAGTGCACGCCTGACCTCCAACCGACGGACGTCACCGGGCTCTCGGTCTTCGACCAACGCACCCGGGACTTCGAGTTCCGCCCCGGGCCCGTGTTCGCGAACGTCGTCCTCGTGGACGAGATCAACCGGGCGACCCCGAAGACGCAGTCCGCGCTCCTCGAGGCGATGGCCGAGCAGCAGGTGACGGTGGACGGCGTCACGCGACCGCTCCCCGTCCCCTTCCTCCTCCTCGCGACCGAGAACCCGATCGAGTACGAGGGCACGTTCCCGCTCCCCGAGGCGCAGCTCGACCGCTTCTTCCTCCGTACCGCGCTCGGCTACCCGGAGCTCGAGGACGAGCTCCGAATCCTCGCCGAGCAGCGCTTCGCGCACCCCCTCGAGCGCCTCGAGCCCGTCGTCACCGTCGAGGACCTGCTCGCGCTGCGCTCGGCGGCACAGCACGTGTACCTCGACGACGTCCTCCGCCGCTGGGTCGTCGAGCTCGTGCGCGCGACGCGCGCGCACGAGGGAGCGCTCATCGGCAGCT
>JAVQXS010000076.1:0-7143 GCA_033578065.1 Thermoleophilia bacterium | reverse complement strand
CGTGCTCGTCCTCGCCGGCCTCACCGACCACCTCCATCTCCGTCGTCGGCTCCCCGCGCGCGAACTCTTGCCGGTAGATCTTGCCGTCGCGTCGCACCTCCGCAACGAGCCACTCCGAGAGCGCGTTCACCACGGAGACGCCAACGCCGTGCAACCCGCCCGACACCTTGTACCCCTCGCCGCCGAACTTCCCTCCCGCGTGGAGCTTCGTGAGGACGACGGTGAGCGCGGGAAGGCCCTGGTCCTCGATGACGTCGACGGGGATCCCTGCCCCCTCGTCACGAACCGTCACGGAGTTGTCGGGGTGGATCGTGACCACGACGAGGTCGTTGCGACCGGCGAGCGCCTCGTCGACCGCGTTGTCGACGACCTCGTAGACGAGGTGGTGCAGGCCCCGCGACCCCGTGGAGCCGATGTACATCCCCGGGCGGAGGCGCACGGGCTCGAGCCCCTCCAAGACGGTGATGTCCTTCGCGGTATAGGCAGTCTCGACCATCAAAAAAGCCCTGCAAATCTTGCTTTTGCGGGCGACAGGAAGTCTATCAGAAGCGGTGGTCGGAGCGCGCTCTTGCGAGGCTCGCCTGCGCGGCTCGAGCGACGAGATCCCGGAGCTCCGGGTCGCTGATCCGGGCGGCGAGCTCGTCCGCCCGGGCACGCGCATCCGGGTCGGCTGTGCGTGGGCTCTCGCGGTCGCTCGGAGAACCCGGCGACGCGGGCTCCGGCACCGGCCCGGGGCGGAAGCGGAGCGCGCCTGGCGCCTCCTCTCCGAGCGTTGCGCGGAGGCGAGCGAGGATCTCGGGAGCAAGGCGCGCAAGCTCGCAGGCCCACGTGGAAGACGCGGTCGCCACGTGGAGCGTTCCGTCACGTCCGCGGCGGAGCGGCCACGCGTTCCGCGCGATCGCCGGCCCGACGACGACTGGCCAGGTGGTGACGAGGCGCGCGAGCTCCTGGCCACCTCCAGCTCGCTCGAGGGTCCGCGCGACTTCGTCGCCGATCCGCTCCATCAGCGGACGTGGCCCTCCGCGTCCACCACCACCGTCTGCGCGGGGCTCGCAGGGAGGAGCGAGCGCGCGGTTGCAGTCGCGATCGTCTGCCCGAGGCCGGCGAGGAGCTCCACGAGCGCCGATCGGCGATCGTCATCGAGCTCCGAGAGGACGTCGTCCAGGAGGAGGAGAGGAGGGCCCTCCTCGCGGGTCGTGAGGACGCGCGCCTCCGCAAGGACGAGGGCGAGGACTGCCATCCGCTGCTCGCCCTGCGAGCCGAACGCTCGGAGCTCCCGATCTCCACTCGCGATCGAAAGGTCATGGAGGTGCGGGCCGAGGCCCGTCGCGCCCCGCTCGAGATCGGTCCTCAGGCGCTCGTCGAGCTCCTCGACCGCTACTGGATCGCCCCGGTAGTCGATCGTGGCGTCGCTCAGCCCAAGCCGGCAGGCGCACTCGGCGAACGGACGCTCGAGCGCAGCGACCGCGGCGCGGCGGGCTGCTACGAGTTCTCGCCCCGCACTAGCGAGGCGCTCCGTCCATGGGCGGAGAGCCGCCTCGTCCGAGACGCCGGCAGCGACGCGGCGCAGGGCAGCGTTGCGCTGGGTGAGCGCGTGGGCGTACTCCGCAACCGCTTCGGCCCGGGCCGGGTAGAGGCGCTCGACCACTCGGTCGAGGAAGGCGCGCCGGATGGCAGGTGAGCCCTTCACGATCGCGAGTCGATCGGGAGTGAAGACAAGCGTCCGGAGCCCGTGCCGTAGCGCTGCGCTCGACGGCAGGCTCGCGCCGTTGAGACGAGCCGTCCGCGGCGCGCAGCGTCGAAGAGTCACCTCGCTCTCGAACGGCGCGCGACCGTCGTGGCCGCGGACGAGGACGCGAGCTGCCTCGGCTCCGAAGCGCACGAGCAGGGCGTCGGAGCGAGCCCGCGGCGAGAACCCCTGCGTCGCGACGTGGAGTGCCTCGAGGAGGTTCGTCTTGCCCGCCCCGTTCGGGCCGACGACGAGGACGAGCCCGGGCTCGAGGCGGAGGTCGAGCTTCCGCCAGGATCGGAAAGCGCGGAGGTGTACGGAGTCGACAATCAGCCCGCGAGGCGGATGGGCATGATGAGGTACCAGAATCCCTCGCTTGGCGAGGCGAGGAGGCCAGGCCGCAACGGGTTGATGAGCTTCACCTCCACGGTCTCTGCTCCGATCGCCTCGAGACCATCCCGCAGGAACTCGGGGTTGAAGCCGATCTCGAGGGGCTCCCCTCCGTACGCGATGGGAAGCGTCTCCTCCGCCTCTCCGACGTCCTGCGTCTGCGCGCTCACGCGGAGCTCGTCGGAGCTGAAGCGGAGCCGGAGCGGCGTGTTGCGCTGCGTGAGCACGGCTGCCCGGCGGATCGTCTCGAGCAGGGGTCCCCGCGGGAGCTCGAGCTCCACCTCGAACGCGTCGGGGAGAAGCTGGCGGTAGTTCGGGAACTGGCCGTCGATCCGCCGAGTCGTGAGCCACACGTCTGCGGCGGCGAAGACGACGTGGTTCTCGTGGATGCCGAGCTCCACCGTCTCCGTCGCCCCGGCGAGCCGTGTGACCTCCTGGAGCGCTCGGGCGGGGATAATCGCGTCGAGATCTGGACCGGGAGCAGGGAGTGGTGTCTCCTTCACGGCGAGCCGGTACGAGTCGGTGGCGGCCATCGTCAGCTGAGGGCCCTCGAAGCGCACAAGGATCCCCGTCAGGACCGGCCGGGAGTCGTCACGCGACGCTGCACGCGCGACCTTCTCGATCGTCGCGAGGAGCGCAGACGCTGGCACCTCCTGCATCGACACCTCGAGCGAGGGCAGCTGCGGGAAGTCCTCGACGCTCAGGGTCGTGAGGCGGGCTGTGTGACGGCCTGAGGAGACGGTGAGCGTCGTCTGGCCTTCCTCGTGGGTGAGGATCACCGTCTCCGCTGGGAGGAGCCGGACGAGATCCGCGAACAGCCTCCCCGGCACGACGACGCGACCGCCCTCGCTCACCTCCCCTGCGATCTCCGCTCGCACCGAGAGTTCCATGTCCGTCGCCGCGAGCTCGAGCCGGCCTCCCTCTGCCGTGAGCCGTACGCCCCCGAGCACCTGCACGGCACCCCGCACCGCAAGCGCCCGCGTGACGACGCCGAGCGCACCAGCAAGCTCGTCGCGGGCGCACGTTGCTCGCAGGGAGGTGTGGACTTCCGTGTTGGTGGTCACAGCAAGAGAGAGGTTCCTCGTCGTAGTAGTAGGAGTGTGCACGATGGGGACGATGGGGTCGATTCGGCTCGTGAGCGGGGAGAACGGATGTGGAGGACCCATCCACCGCGATCCTCGGGACCCACAGCAAGCCCCGCGAGAGGGGTCGGGACCCCCATGTCAGCGGGCCTGCTTGATGCGCGCGGTGAGTTCCTGCACGAGGTTGTACACAGAGCGATCCTCCCGGATGAGGCGGGTGATCTTCTCCTTCGCGTGGATGACGGTCGTGTGGTCGCGCCCACCGAACTCCTTCCCGATCTGAGGGAGCGAGGCGTCGGTCAGCTCGCGAGAGAGGTACATGGCGACCTGCCGCGGGTAGACGACGGCCTGCGAGCGGCGTGGGCTGACGAGCTCCTCGACGCTGACACGGAAGTAGTCTGAGACCTCTTCCTGGATGCGGGTGATCGTGACCTCGGGGGGTGAGTCGCTTTGCGGGAAGACATCCTTGAGCACGTGCTCCGCGAGCTCGACGGTCATCGCCCGATCCGTGAGCGACGAGAAGGCGACGACGCGGGTGAGCGCCCCCTCGAGCTCGCGGATGTTCGAGGAGACCCGGCTGGCGATGAACGTCAGGACCTCGGGGTCGGGGATGTGGATGCCCTCCGTCGTGACCTTCTTGCGGAGGATGGCGATCCGCGTCTCGAGATCGGGTGCCTGGATATCCGTGAGGAGCCCCCACTCGAAGCGGGAGCGCAGGCGCTCCTCGAGCGTCGCGATCTCCCGCGGCGGCCGGTCGGACGAGATGACGATCTGGGCGCCTCCTTCGTAGAGGGAGTTGAAGGTGTGGAAGAACTCCTCCTGAATGCGCTCCTTGCCCTCGAAGAACTGGATGTCGTCGACGAGGAGGACGTTGTAGTTCCGGTAGCGCCGCTTGAAACCCTCGATGCGCTTGTCCCGGAGGGAGTCGATGAAGTCGTTCATGAACGTCTCGCTCGTCACGTAGCGGAGCGTGAGACGGCGTGAGTGCTGGCGGACGTAGTGCCCGATCGCCTGGAGGAGGTGCGTCTTGCCAAGGCCGGTCCCCCCGTAGATGAAGAGGGGGTTGTACGCCTGCGCCGGCGCCTCAGCGACGGCGAGCGCCGCGGCGTGAGCGAACCTGTTCGAGGAGCCGATGACGAAGAGGTCGAAGGTGTACTTCGGATTGAGGTCAGCCTCCCAGGCCTCACGGGTGAGAGGCTCGCCAGGTGTCCCGAGAGTGGGCTCCGTGGCCCGCGCGGGGACCTCCGGAGGCGGGGCGACGAAGAACGAGACCGCGATCGGGCGCCCGGCGAGCTGCTGAGCGGCGGAGCCCACGAGCGCGCGGAAGCGGCTCTCGATCCACTCCCGAGTGAGGTCGTTGGGGACGGCGACGACGAGCTCCCGGTCGCTGAGCGAGCGCGCCTCCGCGTGAGCGAACCACGCGGCGTACGTAGCCTCGCCGAGGGTCTCCCGGATCCGCTGCGAGATCGCGTCCCAGAGGGTGTCGGCGGTGGTGTCGTGTGCGGAGTCCACCCGTGTCGCGAGCGCGGTCGTCGGACGAGGAGAGCGCGAGCATAGCAGCGACTCCGTGGCGCTCTCAAGAGCTCCTCGCGCGAGCTCGCTCGCAAGGGAAATACCCTATTTGCAGGGCTTTCCTAGCGTCCACAGCGCTATCCACATCTGTGGAACATGCCCACTCCGTTGTCCTCGAAGACGACGCTCGGCTCCCCTAAGCAGCGCTTTCGCCGGAGCAGGCAGGCCAGCGATCCTGTGGATAACCGCGGGCACGCGGTCGTCTATACTCGTCGCTCGCAGCGCGCGAGTCCAGCCCGAGCTCCCTCGACGACATGAAACGCACCTACCAGCCGAACGTCCGGCGACGGAAGCGGCGACACGGCTTCCGCGCGCGCATGGCGACGCGGGGCGGTCGGGCGATCCTCAAGCGACGCCGCGCCAAGGGCCGGAAGCGGCTCTCGGCCTGAGGCCAGCCGACGTGCAGCGCCGCTACAAGCTGTCCCGCTCGCGGGACTTCGACCTCGTCTACCGCCGGGGGTCGTCCGTCTCCTCGCGGTACCTCGTCCTGCACGTGTTCCCACGGAGCGAGGATCCCGACGCGCCGCCCCGCCTTGGCCTCGCGGTTCCGCGGAACGTCGGCCCCGCCGTCGTCCGCAACCGCGTGAAGCGCGGGCTCCGCGAGGTGTGGCGGGCGCTGCTCGCGGAGGTCCCCCCGGGCCGCGACTACGTCCTCACGGCAAAGCCCGGGCTGGCCGAGGTCCTCGCGACCCGCGGGCAGGACTGGCTCCGCGGGGAGGTGCGGGCCATCCTCGACAGGGCGCAGTCGTGAGGTACATCGGGGTCGCGCTCGTCTACGCGTGGCGGTGGACCCTCGGCCTGCTCACGCCGCCGGGGACGTGCAAGTACCACCCGAGCTGCTCGCAGTACGCGATCGACGCCTTCCGTGAGCTCGGCCTCGTGCGGGGCGCTGTGCTTGCCGGCTGGCGCCTACTGCGCTGCAATCCGTGGAGCGACGGCGGTGTCGACTACGTCCGTGAGCAGACGCTCTTCCCCCTCTTCGGCTCGCGGAGGGCGAAGACGTGATCGTCGCCGGCGTCCTCTCGCCGATCGAGACGCTCCTCACCGACGTCCTCGTCTGGTTCCACGACACCGTCGGGCTCACCTGGGCCTGGTCGATCGTGGCGCTGACGGTGGTCGTCCGCATGCTCCTCGTCCCCCTCGCGATCAAGCAGATCCACTCCATGCAGAGCCTCCAGCTCCACGCGCCCGAGATGAAGGCGATCCAGCAGCGGTACCGCAACGACCGCCAACGGCAGTCCGAGGAGCTCATGCGCTTCTACAAGGAGAACAAGATCAACCCCTACGCCTCCTGCCTGCCGATCCTGTTCCAGATCCCGATCTTCATCGCGCTCTTCTTCGTCCTGCGCGACTTCGAGCGGGAGATCTTCCCCGACTTCCCGGCGTCAAGCCTCGACTGGATCGGACTCGTCGACATCACCGAGCCGACGAGGAGCGGCTGGGGCCCCGTCCTCCTCGTCGTCTACGTGGCGAGCCAGCTCACCTCGACGTGGCTCATGTCCACCTCTATGCAGTCGAACGCGCAGCGCTACCTGCTCATGGCGCTCCCCGTCTTCTTCATTCCCTTCATCCTCAGCTTCCCGGCCGGCCTCATGATCTACTGGCTGACGACGAACCTGTGGACGACGGGGCAGGGCATCGTGACCCGGAAGCTCATGCCGAAGCCGGTGGCGCCCCCGAAGCGCTCGAGCCGAACTCCACCGACGCCGGACGGGGAGCGGCCCCCCGCCGCCGCTCCGAGAGCAGGAGCACGACGGGTGAAGAGGAAGCGCGGCGATCGACGATGAGCGGAGAGGAGCTCGTGAGCGTCGAGGCGACAGGCGAGACGGTGGGCGAGGCGAGGTGGGCCGCGCTCCAGGAGCTCGAGCGCCGCGTCCCCTGGCTCGACCGGGATGCGGTCGAGGTGACCGTGCTCTCCGAGGGAGAGCGTGGTCTCCTCGGAGTCGGATACGCGCCGGCGCGGGTGCGCGCGAGCGTGCGCCCCGCCGCTCAGCCCACGGCATGGAGGGCGGCCGAGGGAGCCCGCGGGTTCGTCGAGCGGGTGGCAGCCGCGATCGGCGCGGACGTGCGGGTCACGGCGAGCACGAGGAGCGGCGTCGTAACCCTCACCTGCGCTGGTCCAGACGTCGGCCTCCTCATCGGGCGCCGGGGGCAGACGATCGACGCGGTCCAGTACCTCGCGAACGCGCTTGCTCGCGCCGCCAGCGAGCCCACGAGGATTGTCGTCGATGCCGCTGGCTACCGAGCGCGACGAGCAGCCGCCCTCCAGGCGACGGCCCGCCGTGCCGCAGAGCGCGCTCTCGCGACGGGCCGCCCCGTCGAGCTCGAGCCCATGACGGCTGTCGAGCGCAAGATCGTGCACGAGGCGCT
>JAVQXS010000075.1:0-7153 GCA_033578065.1 Thermoleophilia bacterium | reverse complement strand
AGTTCGGCGGCCAGCGCTTCGGCGAGATGGAGGTGTGGGCGCTCGAGGCCTACGGATCGGCGTACACCCTCCAGGAGATGCTCACGATCAAGTCCGACGACACGATCGGCCGTGTGAAGGCGTACGAGGCGATCGTGAAGGGCGAGAACATCGCCGAGCCCTCGATCCCCGAGTCGTTCAAGGTGCTCCTCAAGGAGATGCAGTCGCTTGCCCTCGACGTCCAGGTGCTCTCGGAGGAGGGGCGCGAGGTCGAGGTTCGCGAGGAGGACGACGAGCTCCTCCGCGCGGCCGAGGAGCTCGGGATCGATCTCTCGCCCGCCGCGCTCCGCGCCTCTGCGCGCGAGCCGACGGCCGAGGAGGTCGAGGAGGGCGCCGAGATCGAGGACGCCGGCGAGCTCGAGCTCGCGGCCGACGAGGACCTGAGCGAGGACGAGCCCATCGAGGTCGAGGTTGGCGACCTCCTCGACCTCGAGGCGGAGGAGTAGCTCGGCACCGACGAGACGGGAGACGAAAGGAACCGATGGACCCCGGAAGACGCGGCCCCGATATCAACGACTTCGATGCCATCCGGATCGGCCTCGCCTCGCCGAAGCAGATCCGCGACTGGTCGTACGGCGAGGTCACGAAGCCGGAGACGATCAACTACCGCACGCTCAAGCCCGAGCGGGACGGGCTGTTCTGCGAGCGGATCTTCGGCCCCACGAAGGACTGGGAGTGCTACTGCGGGAAGTACAAGCGCGTCCGCTACAAGGGCATCATCTGCGAGCGCTGTGGCGTCGAGGTCACGCGTCAGAAGGTGCGACGCGAGCGCATGGGCCACATCGACCTCGCGGCGCCGGTCTCGCACATCTGGTTCTTCAAGGGCGTCCCGAGCCGGATCGGGTACCTCCTCGACATCGCCCCCCGCGAGCTCGAGAAGGTCCTCTACTTCGCCGCCTCCATCGTCACCTCCGTCGACCGCGAGAAGCGGCAGCAGGACCTCGCCGACCTCGAGGACAAGGTCGCGGCCGAGAGCGAGCGCATCTACCTCGACCGGGACGAGTCGCTCGCGGCCCTCGACGAGCGCCTGCAGCGGCGCCGGGAGTACCTCGCGTCGGGCAAGGACAAGGGGTTCGACGAGGACGACGACTTCTGGGCCCGCGGCCTCGCGACGTGGGCGGAGGAGGTTGGGCTCCCGCCGCTTGAGACCGTGCGCGAGCTCGCGGGCGGGGTCTTCGTGCGGCTCGCGAAGACGATCACGAGCGAGGATCCCCGCCGTATCCGCGAGCTCGTCCGCCAGTCGGCGACGCGGGAGGACCGGGCGCTCGCGCCGCGCGAGATCGAGTCTGTCGCCGCGGCCGCGATCCAGATCCAGGCGGCGCTCGCTCCGCTCCGCGCGGAGCTCGAGAAGGCGTCTGGGTCGAAGAAGGGCGCGATCACGAAGCACGTGAAGCGGATCCAGGAGGCGCTCCTCGCAGGGCAGGAGCTGACGGGCGAGGACGCGTCGCTCGTCGAGTCCATCGATGCGCGGAACCTCGAGCGTGCCCGAGAGATCGGGAACGGCCTCCTCGCCGACCTCCTCGGAGCTCTCGGGCCCGAGGTGGAGCCAGCGGCCGTCCGGGAGCTCGCGTACGACCTCTGTCTCGTCGAGGGGACGCGCAAGGAGGACCTCGACGCCATCGCGCAGTGGGCGACGAAGGTGCGCGAGATGGTCGCGGACATCGAGATCCGGCGGGAGGACACGCGCGAGGCGGCAGTCGAGGCGGTTCGTCGGCTCGAGCAGACGTGGCTCCTCTTCAAGGAGCTCGAGCCGAAGATGATCGTCGGCGACGAGCAGATCTTCCGCGAGCTCAAGGATCGCTTCGGCTCCCCCTACGGCTTCGGGGTCTACTTCCGCGGCGGCATGGGGGCGGAGGCGGTGCGCGACCTCCTGCGCGACCTCGACCTCGAGGAGGAGTCGCGTGCCCTGCGCGAGGTCATCAAGACCTCGAAGGGGCAGAAGCAGCAGCGTGCGATCAAGCGGCTGAAGGTCGTGGACGCGTTCATCAAGTCGGGGAACAAGCCGGAGTGGATGATCCTCGAGGCGATCCCGGTCATCCCGCCCGAGCTGCGACCGATGGTGCAGCTCGACGGCGGCCGCTTCGCGACGAGCGACCTCAACGACCTCTACCGGCGGGTCATCAACCGGAACAACCGGCTCAAGCGCCTCCTCGACCTCGGCGCGCCCGAGATCATCGTCAACAACGAGAAGCGGATGCTCCAGGAGGCGGTGGACGCCCTCTTCGACAACGGCCGGCGAGGGCGGGCCGTGACGGGTCCGGGGAACCGTCCGCTGAAGTCGCTCTCCGACATGCTCAAGGGCAAGCAGGGCCGCTTCCGCCAGAACCTCCTCGGCAAGCGCGTCGACTACTCCGGCCGCTCCGTCATCGTCGCTGGGCCGAACCTCAAGCTCCACCAGTGCGGGCTCCCGAAGCTCATGGCGCTCGAGCTCTTCAAGCCCTTCATCATGAGCCGCCTCGTCGAGCGGAAGGCGGTGCAGAACATCAAGGCCGCGAAGAAGATGGTGGAGTCGATGGTGCCCGAGGTCTGGGACGTCCTCGAGGAGGTCATCGCCGAGCACCCCGTGCTCCTCAACCGAGCCCCGACGCTCCACCGTCTTGGCATCCAGGCCTTCGAGCCCGTCCTCGTCGAGGGCAAGGCGATCCAGATCCACCCGCTCGTCTGCCACGCCTTCAACGCCGACTTCGACGGCGACCAGATGGCCGTCCACCTGCCGCTGTCGGCGGAAGCGCAGGCCGAGGCCCGCATCCTCATGCTCTCGGCCCACAACATCCTCTCGCCGGCGAGCGGTCGTCCGCTCGCGACGCCGAGCCAGGACATGGTGCTCGGCGCGTACTACCTCACGTACTGCGAGCACGACCTCGAGTCGATGTCCGAGGAGGAGGCCGCTGCCGCCATCGGTCGTCCTGGGCTCAAGCGCTACCGCTCCGAGGAGGAGGTCGAGCTCGACCTCGAGGCGCGCCAGATCGGCATCCAGGATCCGATCGTCTTCACCTGGGGCAGCGAGCGGATCGTGACGACGCCCGGCCGCGTCCTCTTCAACGTCGAGGTCGAGAAGGCGCTCGACCTCGCGACCGGAGGCGACTTCCAGGACCACGCGTACGTGAACCGGACGCTCACGAAGCGCGACATCGACGCCTTCATCGCCGAGCTCGTCGAGCAGTACGGGCCGAACACCATCGCCTCCGCGCTCGACGTCATCAAGACGATGACGTTCCGGGCGGCGACGAAGGCGGGGATCACGATCTCGAAGAACGACATCGTCATCCCGGAGGACAAGGAGGAGATCCTCGCCCGCTACGAGGAGGAGGTCGCGAAGGTCGGTCGGGAGTACGACCGCGGCCTCATGACCGAGGAGGAGCGTGACGAGCGCGTCATCGCGACCTGGACGGAGGCGACGAACGAGGTCGCCGAGCGGATGCTCGAGACCCTCGACGAGCGGAATCCGATCTTCATGATGGCGAACTCCGGCGCGCGCGGCTCCTTCAACCAGATCCGGCAGCTCGCGGGCATGCGCGGCCTCATGGCGGATCCGAAGGGCCAGATCATCTCGCGCCCGATCAAGGCGAACTTCATGGAGGGGCTCACCGTGCTCGAGTACTTCATCTCGACGCACGGCGCGCGGAAGGGCCTCGCGGACACCGCGCTTCGCACTGCCGACTCCGGCTACCTCACCCGCCGGCTCGTCGACGTCTCCCAGGACGTCATCGTCAGGGAGGAGGACTGCGGCACCGAGGAGCACATCGAGCTGCCGCTCATCGTCGACGGCGCGCCGAACAAGAGCGTCGCAGGACGGGTCGCAGCCCTCGACGTCCACCGTCCGATCAAGGACGGCAAGCCCGGGAAGACCGTCCTCGTGCCGGCGGGGACGGAGATCACGATGGGGATCCTCCGCCAGCTCGTGGAGGAGTTCGGCGAGCATGCGGAGACGGCCACCATCCCCGTCCGCTCCGTGCTCAAGTGCCGGACGGAGTACGGGCTCTGCCGGCGCTGCTACGGGACGTTCCTCGCGACGGGCAGCCTCGCCGAGATCGGGGACGCGGTCGGGATCATCGCTGCCCAGTCGATCGGCGAGCCGGGGACGCAGCTGACGATGCGGACCTTCCACACCGGCGGCGTCGCCGGAGAGGACATCACCCACGGGCTCCCACGCGTCGTCGAGATCTTCGAGGCGCGCAACCCGAAGGGCGCTGCGACGCTCGCGGGCATCTCCGGGAAGGTCGAGATCGAGGATGGGGAGCGGGGCCTGACGGTTCGGATCGTGCCGACGGCTCTCGGCGAGGACGGGGAGCTCCCGGATCCCGAGGAGCACAGCTTCCCGCGCCGCACGCGGCTCCGCGTCGTCGACGGCCAGCTCGTCGAGGCGGGGGATCCTCTCACTGAAGGCTCGCTCAACCCAACGGACCTCCTCCGTCTCAAGGGGGCGACCCCGACGGAGCTCTACCTCGTCGACGAGGTGCAGAAGGTGTACCGCTCGCAGGGCGTCGAGATCCACGACAAGCACATCGAGCTCATCGTTCGCCAGATGCTGAAGAAGGTCCGCGTCGAGAGCGCGGGCGACACCGAGCTCCTCCCCGGCCAGCTCGTGGATCGCGTCGTCGTCGAGCGCGAGAACGAGCGAGTCGTCCAAGACGGAGGGGAGCCAGCGACGATCGAGCCGATCATTCTCGGGATCACGAAGGCCTCGCTCGCGACCGAGTCCTTCCTCTCGGCCGCCTCCTTCCAGGAGACGACGAAGGTGCTCACCGACGCCGCCATCGAGGGCAAGGTCGACCGCCTGAACGGCCTGAAGGAGAACGTCATCATCGGGAAGCTCATCCCGGCCGCGACCGGGCTCAAGCGCTACCGGCAGATCACGATCGAGCCGACCGAGCCCCTCCCGGTGACGTTCACGCGGCCCGAGGCGGAGGCCGAGCTCCTCGCGGCGCTCGAGGAGATCGGCGAGGGCGACGGGTTCGACCTCGACGCGCTCGGGCTCAACGACCTCGAGGACGAGGCGGCGGCCGACGGCGAGCCGGCGGAGCTCGAGACGCCGGCGGACGAGGAGTAGGAGCGCGAGGGCCCCCGTCCGCCAGGCCGAGCGTCGACGTCCGGCTCGGCGCTCACGGGAGGTCGGCGACGAGCTGGCCCTTGCCGCGCCGCTTCGCCTCGGTGACGCAGGCCGAGGCGCGGGCGTCGAGCGAGTCCGGGCTCTCCTCGGGGCGCCACTGGACGAGCCCGGAGGAGAACTCGAGGCGCCCGACGTTCGAGAACACCGTGACCGCGACGAGCTGGCGCAGGCGCGCGTCGACGACGGTCGCCTCCTCGCCTGTCGTCTCGGGGAGCACGAGGGCGAACTCCTCGCCGCCGCGGCGGCACACGATGTCCGTCGCGCGCGCCGCCCGGCGGAGCTGCTCGGCGAACTCGCGGAGCACCTGGTCGCCTCCGGGGAAGTCGAATCGCTTGTTGACGACGGAGAAGTCGTCGAGGTCGAGGAGGAGGAGGGAGAGCGGTCGTCCCGTCCGCCTCGCCCGCGCCACCTCGCGCGCAAGCTCCTCGTCGTAGCCGCGGCGGTTCCGCACGCCGGTGAGCGCGTCGGTGACCGCCCGGAGCTCAGCCTCCGCGAAGCGACGGGCGTTCGCGAGGCCCGGTGCGGCTTCTGCCGCGAGCTCCTCGAGGGCGCGCGCATGCTCCGCGCGGAAGGCGGCCGCGGAGCGCGCGAACGCTGCCAGGGCTCCCGTCCCCACGCCGTCCTCCGCGATCGGGACGACGAGAGCCGACCGGATGGCGTCCTCCCGCTCCTCGCCGGCCGCGTAGCTCCAGGCGAGGCTGAGGGCTCGGAACGACGGCGAGCCAGGAGCGGCGAGGGGTGCCTCGAGCAGACGTGCCGCGTCCTCGAGGCCGGCCGAGGCGGAGGCGACGGATCCGCCTGGCCCGAGGACGCGGATCGCCCCTGCGTCGGCACCGGTCCTCGCTGCCGCCTCGCTCGCCACCCGCTCGAGGAGCTCGGCGAGGTCGAGGGTGAGGGCGAGCTCGGACACCCTCGCTCCCGCCGGCGCCGTCTCCCTCGCGCTGCGCTCGAGGGCCTGGGAGACGGAGACGAGGGTGTCGTCGAGCCGGAGGAGCGCCGCCTCGAGGCGGCGCTCGGACCGCGACGAGGCCCGCCGCCAGGCGACGGTGAGCGTGAGGACGGCGAGCGCCACGGCGGAAGCCGCAGCGAGCGCCGCAGTCACGATCTCATCCATCCACTCCCCTTGGGGCTCGCTCACTCCCCTTGGGGCTCACTCTATTCCGTTTCCCGGCGAGCGCCAGCGGCTCGTGCTCGGCGCGCCGCGTCTGCTACCATCGCTCGGCCCGGACGGCGGGCTCGTGCCTGCCGGCCTTTCTGTGTGAGGACAGCGATCGACGAGTCGTAGGAGAGGTAACGCGTGCCGACTGTCAACCAGCTCGTACGCAAGGGCCGCAAGGCCCCCAAGGCGAAGGTGAAGACGCCCGCCCTGCGCGGGGCGCCGCAGAAGCGGGGCGTGTGCACGCGCGTCTACACGACGACGCCGAAGAAGCCGAACTCGGCGCTCCGGAAGGTCGCTCGCGTGCGGCTCACGAACGGGATGGAGGTCGGCGCGTACATCCCGGGTGAGGGCCACAACCTCCAGGAGCACTCGGTCGTCCTCGTCCGCGGGGGCCGCGTGAAGGACCTGCCGGGCTTCCGCTACAAGGTGATCCGCGGCGGCCTCGACGCCGCCGGAGTCGCCGAGCGCCGGCAGGGCCGCTCGAAGTACGGCGCGAAGAAGGCCTGAGATGCCCCGTCGTGCCGAGGTCCAGCCGCGCGAGCTCGAGCCCGATCCCGTGCACGGGTCGGTGCTCGTCACCCAGCTCGTGAACCGCGTCATGGTCGACGGCAAGAAGTCGCTCGCCGAGCGGATCGTGTACGACGCGCTCGCGCTTGCCGCCGAGCGCACGGGCAAGAGCGAGCTCGAGGTGCTCGAGCAGGCCGTGAAGAGCGTCACCCCCGTGCTCGAGGTACGGACGCGCCGCGTCGGGGGCTCGAACTACCAGGTTCCCGTGGAGGTGCCGCAGCGCCGCGCACGCACGCTCGCGATCCGGTGGCTCGTGCAGGCGGCCCGCGAGCGGCGGG
>JAVQXS010000074.1:0-7230 GCA_033578065.1 Thermoleophilia bacterium | reverse complement strand
GACGGCAATCACCTCGCAGGCACGCTCGATCGCGAGGCTCTCGAGCGCCTCGCGGAGCATGAGGATCTCGCGCCGGTGCTCGCTCGTGAATCCCCGGACAACCACTTGCCGGCGAGGACCGACCTCGACGAGCCCCTCCTGGAGGAGAAGGCCAAGCGCCTGTCGTACTGGCGTGCGCGAGATCCCAAGCCTCGATGCGATCTCAACCTCGGGCAGAGCCTCGCCTACCGCGAACTGCCCGCGGAGGATTCCGTCGCGAACATACGCGTACGCCTGCTCGGCGAGACGTCCGCGGGCGACACCGGTCATGACGGAAGACATCGGACACCTCTACGCACGGGAGACCCGAGCCCGATGCGCGCCTTGGCCCCCGAGGCACGCATCGGGCTCGAGAGACGACTACGAGTGGAACTCCGGCTGGAACCTCTTGATGTTCGCCTTCGTGCCGATCGGACCGATCGGGCTAAGCGAGAGCGGATCGATGGAGCGGCTCCCCACGTTGAATCCCTGCACCGCTCGGATGAGCAGGTCGGTCGCGATACGCGCCTCGGTCTTCGGCATGTAGACAGCGCAGCCGAAGAGCTTGCCCGCGAGGATGTCCCGCTTGGACTCGAACGTGCAGCCGTTTCCGAAGAAGCGAATTTGCTTCTCCTTCCCTGCGAGTCGCGCTGCCCGGTAGGCACCAGCGACCATCTGGTCGCCACTCGAGACGATCACGTCGAGACCAGGATTTGCCTGGAGGACGTTCTGCGTGGCCTTCAACGCCGGCTCCGCGAGATACCCCCCGGGTTGGACGGCGACGACCTTGATGTGACGGTGCTTCGTGATGACCGAGTTGAGACCGTCCGTCCGCGCCTTCTCAAGCGGAAGCTCCGGCAGGCCCGGCAGCCAGAACACCTCGCACGGATTCCTGCCCTGGCAGGCCCGGACCGTCAGCTCACCGAGAATCTGCCCGTTCTCGAAGAAGCCAATCCCGATCTGGGCGGTAAGCCCCGGGATCTGCACTCTCGTATTCCTGATATCTGGACCGCAGGGCACGAGCGTGCAGGCCACCTTGATCCCCTGACGGATCGCGCGGCGAATTGTCGGAGCGAGAGGTCCGCCGTCGTTCGGCCCAATGAACCACGCGTCGAATCGCTTCGAGACGAGCGCGTCGCGAAGCTGGTTGAGCTGCTTCGTCGTGTTGAACTGGGCGTCGAACACCGAGAGCTCGACGTTCCCATACTTCCTCGCAACCTCCCTCACGCCCTCAAGCTCTGCCGTCCAGTACGTGTTCGCGGCGGACGCAAGGAACACGCCTAGCCGGATCTTCTTCTGCTCGGGCGCTCCACCAGCGGCAGGGACGAGCGTCATCGAGACGGCCGCGACAGCCGCCACGGCGACCATGGGGAGCAGCCTCAGACGTCGCATGTCGGTCCTCCTTCAGGTCATCGACGAGAGCGGACTGCGAACCCTCGCGCGTGCCCTCATGGATCCCAGTCCGTCATATGGATACAAATCTGGATCCTATGCCTCTCGTAGCACCGACGTCAAGGAGGTGCATCGCCCAGGCGGTGGGACAGACGAGCGAGCACTCACGAGTGGAGTCCGGCACCCCTACACCGGAGCGCCCGTCCGACCGCGATCACTCGGCCGGGCCGGGGCCCGGGCTCTCCTCGACCTCGGGAGTCTCGCTGGGCGCGCCCACCGCAGCCGGCACGGGCGCGCCCTCGACGAGCCGAATCTCGACGGGCGGCTCGCCCTCCGCCGGGCTCTCGCGCCGGTCGACGATGAGCGTCGCGCCGTCGGTGAGCTCGCGGCTCAAGATGAAGTCCGCGAGCGGATCCTCGACGAGCCGCTGGATGGCGCGACGGAGCGGGCGGGCGCCCATCGTCGGGTCGTAGCCCTGCTCGACGAGGAGCTCCTTCGCCTCCGGCGTGAGCTCGATCGTCGTGCCGTGCTTCGCCATCTCCTCGCGCACGCGGGCCATCATGAGGTCGACGACCTGGAGGATCTCCTCGCGCTCGAGCTTGTGGAAGACGATGACCTCGTCGATGCGGTTGAGGAGCTCGGGTCGGAACACCTTCTTGAGCTCGGACATCACGCGGTCCTTCATCTCCTCGTAGGAGAGGCCACCCTCGTCGCCGACCGAGAACCCGAGCGTCTGGTTCTTCGCGATCTGGGATGCGCCGAGGTTCGAGGTCATGATCACGATCGTGTTGCGGAAGTCGACCTTCCGCCCCTGCGCGTCCGTGAGCTTCCCGTCCTCGAGAATCTGGAGGAGGATGTTGAAGACGTCCGGGTGCGCCTTCTCGATCTCGTCGAGGAGGACGACCGAGTACGGCTTCCGGCGGACGGCCTCGGTGAGCTGGCCGCCCTCGTCGTAGCCGACGTAGCCGGGCGGCGAGCCGACGAGCCGCGACACGGAGTGCTTCTCCATGTACTCCGACATGTCGACCTGGATGAGCGCGTCCTCGTCGCCGAAGAGGAACTCGGCGAGCGTGCGCGCGAGCTCCGTCTTCCCGACGCCGGAGGGGCCGAGGAAGATGAACGAGCCGGTCGGCCGCTTCGGGTCCTTGATCCCCGCGCGAGCGCGCCGGATCGCCTTCGAGACGGCGACGATCGCCTGGTGCTGACCGATGACGCGCTTGTGGAGCTCGTCCTCCATGCGGATGAGCTTCTGCGACTCCGCCTCGGTGAGCTTGAAGACCGGGATGCCCGTCCACATGGAGACGATGTCCGCGATCTCGTCCTCGCCGATCTCCGGCTGCTGCTCGTCGGAGGCGTTCCGCCACTCCTCCTCGAGCTCCTTCTTCTTCTGCGTGAGCTTGCGCTCCTTGTCGCGGAGCTGCGCCGCCTTCTCGAACTCCTGGGCCTCGATCGCGGCCTCCTTGTCGGCCCGGACCTTCTCGATCTCCTCCTCGAGCTCGCGGTAGCGGGGCGGCGCGGCCATCGTCGCGATGCGCGCGCGCGAGCCTGCCTCGTCGATGAGGTCGATCGCCTTGTCCGGGAGGTGCCGATCCTGGATGTAGCGGTCGGCGAGGACGGCCGCGGCCCGGAGCGCCTCGTCGGTGATCTTGCAGCGGTGGTGCGCCTCGTAGCGGTCGCGCAGCCCACGGAGGATCTGCACCGTCTCCTCGATCGTCGGCTCCTCGACGCGCACCTGCTGGAAGCGTCGCTCGAGCGCCGCGTCGCGCTCGAGGTACTTCCGGTACTCGTCGAGCGTCGTCGCGCCGATCGTCTGGATCTCGCCCCGGGCGAGGGCTGGCTTGAGGATGGAGGCGGCGTCGATCGCCCCCTCGGCCGCGCCTGCGCCGACGAGGTTGTGGATCTCGTCGATGAAGAGGATGATGTCGCCGCGCTGGGTGATCTCCTTCATCACCTTCTTCAGGCGCTCCTCGAACTCGCCGCGGTACTTCGAGCCCGCGACGAGCGCAGCGAGGTCGAGCGTGTAGATCTGCTTCCCCTTCAGGAGCTCCGGCACCTGCTGAGAGGAGATGCGCGCCGCCAGCCCCTCGACGACGGCCGTCTTGCCGACCCCCGGCTCGCCGATGAGCACGGGGTTGTTCTTCTGGCGCCGCGAGAGGATCTGCATGACGCGCTCGATCTCCGTCTGGCGTCCGACGACGGGATCGAGCTTCCCCTCGATCGCCGCCTTCGTCAGGTTGCGGCCGAACTGGTCGAGGAGCTTCGAGCTCTTCGTCTTCTCGCCCGCCGGGGCGCCAGCGCCCGCCTGCCGACGGCCCGGCCCGGAGAGCATGCGGATGATCTCGTTCCGGATCTTCTCCGCGTCGGCATCGAAGTCGAGGAGGATGCGCGCGGCGACCCCCTCGTTCTCCCGCACGAGCCCGAGGAGGATGTGCTCCGTGCCGATGTAGTTGTGACCGAGCGAGAGCGCCTCGCGCAGCGCGAGCTCGAGCACCTTCTTCGCGCGCGGCGTGAACGGGATCTGGCCGGTCGTCACCTCGTCTCCCTGACCGACGATGCGCGCGACCTGGGCGCGGACCTCCTCGACGGTGATGTCGAGCGACTCGAGGACGCGAGCGGCGAGGCCCTCCTCCTCGCGCAGGAGCCCGAGGAGGATGTGCTCCGTGCCGATGTAGTTGTGCTTCAGCGCCCTCGCCTCGTCCTGCGCGAGGACGACCACCTGCCTCGCTCGCTCCGTGAATCGCTCGAACACCGCTCCTCCGACCCTCCTTTCATCTCGTGTCTCCGGAGGTCGACGGGCCGCCGCGCTCCGGGTCGAAGGTACGCCTTGATCGTAGCCGACGCGTCTCGGGACGACGCTCGGTTCGAGGGTTCGCCCGCCTTGCCTTGTACCCTTCCCAACCGTTGCGCACGAAGGCCCTCATCACCGGAGGCGCCGGCTTCATCGGCTCGCACCTCTCCGAGCGCCTCCTCGACGACGGCTGGGAGGTGTGGGTCCTCGACGACCTCTCCACCGGGTCGCTCGAGAACGTCGAGCACCTCCGCGACCGACCCGAGTTCCACCTCGTCGTCGACTCCGTCCTCCACTGGTCGGCGGTGAACGAGCTCGTCTACAAGTGCGACGTCGTCTACCACCTCGCCGCAGCCGTCGGCGTACGGCTCATCGTCGAGCAGCCGGTGAGGACGCTCGTCACGAACCTCCGCGGCACGGAGATCGTCCTCGAGCACTGCCACCGCTTCGGGAAGCGCGTCCTCGTCGCGTCGACCTCAGAGGTGTACGGAGACCACCGAGAGGAGCGGCCGCTCGTGGAGAGCGACCGGCGCATCTACGGCCCGACGACGCAGAAGCGCTGGGCGTACGCCGACTCGAAGGCGATGGACGAGTTCCTCGCGCTCGCCCACCACGTCGAGCACGGGCTCGACTGCGTCATCGTCCGGCTCTTCAACACCGTGGGGCCACGGCAGAGCGGCCGCTACGGGATGGTCATCCCGACCTTCGTCCAGCGGGCGCTCGCCGGGGAGCCGCTCGAGATCCACGGGACCGGCGAGCAGACGCGTTGCTTCTGCCACGTCGCCGACACGGTGGAGGCCCTCGTCGCGCTCATGGAGCGGGGCGAGCCCGGCGAGATCTACAACGTCGGCTCCGAGGAGCCGATCGCGATCGCGGACCTCGCCCGGCGCGTCCTCGAGCTCACCGGCTCCTCCTCGCCGATCGAGCACGTGTCCTACGAGGACGTGTACGGCATCGGGATCGAGGACATGCTGCACCGCATCCCTTCGACGGCGAAGGTGCGGGGGGCGACGGGATGGCGCCCGGAACGGACGCTCGAGGAGATTCTGGCGGACGTCGTCGCGTACGAGCGCGAGCGGATGGCGTCGCGCGCGATCGCCGCTACGGCAGCGAGAAGACCTCGCTCGCAGGCGGCAGGCTGATCCGTACCGAGCCGCCGAAGGAGAGGAACGTCGTCGTGTGCTCGAGCCTGCCCACGTTCGTCTCGAGCGCGAAGCGGACGCGACGGAAACGGCCGTCGCCTCCCACCCAGATGTCGTACGGCGTTCGCGAGATCCGCGCTCCGAACGACCGCTCGAGGAGCGCGTGCTGCGCTGCGTAGCCCGGTACCAAGCGAGCCGCTCGGCGATGATCGACGACGGCGCGGTACCGCGTCGTCGGCTTCCCAGCGACTACCTCCGACCCCACCCGCGTCACGGAGACGAGCCCCTTCTCGAAGAGGAGGAGCGCCTCAGGCGTGTTCAGGAGAGACATGACGTCGACGCCCTGCTGCGACCGCGCAGCGGAGAGATCGAGCCGAACCCACCGCTTCCCGGACGGGAGCTGGGCGAAGCCCGGCATGCGGACGTAGAGCGAGTGCTCGCCGCGCTCCCGCACGACGATGCCCTCGGCCTCCACGGTCTGCCCCTGGATGCGCGTGCGCATGGAGATGCGGGCGCGCGTCGCCGTCGCCGCGCCGGTGCCCGTCATGACCGCCTTCCCGCCCCCTCGGAGCGTCGTCGTCGCGCTCACCTGGAACGTCCAGCTCCCCGCGGCTGCGCTCTTTCGCGCAGCATCCGCGACCGGGTTCCCCGCTGCGTGCGCGAGCGCCGGCAGCGCCAGGAGCATGCACCCGAGGACGACGAGTCTCCGCACGGGCGCGCAGGATACCGGAGGCCGCAGCTCCCTCCTCCCCCGGTCGGGGGAAATCTCGGGCGCAACGCCCCGGGGGTCAGGAGCGGATCGTCGCCCGGACGGCGACCAAAACCGCCCTGGGCCGCCCCCTGACGAGTCACGGCACGGTCAGGCGCTGCCCGCGCGGGACGGCGTCGCCGCTGCGTCGCCGCTCGGCGAGGCCGTAGCAGCGCGCTACTGCGGCCGGAGCATCGGGAAGAGGATGACGTCGCGGATCGTCTCCCGCCCGGTGAGGAGCATCGCCAGGCGGTCGATGCCGAGGCCGAGGCCCCCCGTGGGCGGCATCCCGTACGCGAGCGCCTCGACGAAGTCCGGATCGCCGCGCTCGCCCCCCGCGAGCGCGGCCTGCATGTCGAACCGGGCCTGCTGCTCCTCCGCGTCGTTGATCTCGGTGAACGCGTTGCCGAGCTCCATCCCGCCCGCGAAGTACTCGAAGCGCTCGGCGAGCGTGGGGTCGTCGTCCGTCGCGCGGGCGAACGGGGAGAGCTCGACCGGGTAGTCGTAGACGATCGTCGGCTCGATCAGGGTTGGCTCCACGAAGTGCGAGAACGCGTGGTCGACGAGCTGCGGCCAGTCCCCGTCGGCTCCCGTGTCCACGCCCCGCTCCTCGAGCGCGGCCCGCAGCGCTCGTTCCTCCCGCATCCAGAGGCCGAGCTCGCCGAGAGCATCGGTGAAGCGCACGCGCCGCCATGGCCGAGCGAGGTCGACCTCGTGGCCGCGAAAGAGCACGGTCGTCGTCCCGACCGTCTCGAGCGCGACGCGCTCGACGAGCTCCTCGATGCGTTCCATCGTGTCGCGGTAGTCGGCGTACGCCTCGTACCACTCAAGCATCGTGAACTCCGGGTGGTGCTTGTACGAGCTGCCCTCGTTGCGGAAGTCCTTGCCGATCTCGTACACGCGCTCGAGCCCGCCGACGATGAGACGCTTGAGGTAGAGCTCGGTCGCGATGCGCAGGTAGAGGTCGCCGTCGAGGAGCTCCGAGCGGGTGACGAAGGGCTGCGCGAAGGCCCCTCCGTACCGCGGCTGGAGGATCGGCGTCTCGACCTCGACGAATCCCTCGGCGTCGAGGTACGCGCGGATCGCGCTCACCATGCGCGTCCGGCGCAGGAACGCGTCGCGTGCCTCCTCGCTCATGAGGA
>JAVQXS010000073.1:0-7260 GCA_033578065.1 Thermoleophilia bacterium | reverse complement strand
GGCGGTCGGGATCCTCTTCGCCGCCCTCTTCTTCGCGGCGCTCCAAGTCGGAACGTCGACCCGACAGCTCGATCCCTCGGTGTTCCCCCCGGCGCTCGCCGTCAACCTCGCGACGATCATCCAGGCGCTCATCATCCTCTTCGTCGGAGCGGAGGTGCTCATCGTCTCGATCTGGGGCGCCCGACGCTACCTGCGGCGCGGCCGGCGCCTCGCGGAGCGGCCCGCGGCGTCGTCGGGAGGGGTCGCGTGAGCTCGGTGCGGGAGGTCGTCGCCCGTCGGCGGCCGGAGCTCGCCCGCGCGCTCGAGCCTCGCTCGATCGCGATCGCGGGGATCGCGCTCGCCGCGCTCGCCTTCTGGGCGGCGCTCCCGCCGTGGACGATCCGCTGGCAGGGTGCGCCGGTGGCCCTTGGCCTGCTCGCGGCGGCGGCGGGCGTGTGGGCGCTCTCGCGGGGCGAGCGGAGGCTCGGGTCGTGGGCGATGGCGCTCGCTCTCGTCGGCACGGTGGCGGCGATCTGGGCGCAGACGAAGGACGAGGCGAGCCTCGGCGCCGTCCTCAACACCGGCCTCCTTGCCGCCACCCTGCGCTTCGCCACCCCGCTCGCCTTCGCCGCGCTCGGCGGGCTCTTCTCGGAGCGCAGCGGCGTCGTGAACATCGGCCTCGAGGGGATGATGCTGATGGGCGCCTTCTTCGGTATCTGGGCGACGATCTGGAGCGGCTCCTGGGTCGTCGGCGTTCTCTCGGCGATGGTCTTCGGAGGACTCCTCGCCGCCGTGCACGCGGTCTTCTCGATCCACCTCCGCGCCGACCAGATCGTGAGCGGCTTCGCCATGAACTTCCTCGCGCTCGGGCTCACCGGCTACCTCTTCATCTCCATCTACGGCCTCCAGGGGACGCCGCCTGGCATCGACCGCATCCCGGACGTCCACCTCGCGTTCCTCCACGACCTCCCGGCGGTGGGAGGGCTCCTGGGACCGGTCTTCGGCCAGCTCAACCTCCTCATCTGGGTCGTCCTCGCGCTCGTCGTCGTCGTCCACATCGTCATCTTCCGGACCGCGATCGGGCTCCGGATCCGCGCCGTCGGCGAGCACCCGCGGGCCGCGGACACCGTCGGCATCTCCGTCTCCCGCCTCCGCTACGGGGCGGTCATCCTGTCGGGGATGCTCGCCGCGCTCGGTGGCGCGTACCTGTCGGTGGGGTTCGTCGGCTCCTTCGGGCAGAACATGACGGCAGGCCGGGGGTTCATCGCGCTCGCCGCGCTCATCTTCGGGAAGTGGAAGCCGATCCCCACCTTCGGGGCCTGCCTCCTCTTCGGCTTCGCGAGCGGCCTCGCCCAGCGCCTGCAGGCGGAGGCGGACATCTCCGCGAACCTCATCTCGACGCTCCCCTACCTCCTCGTCCTCGCGGCGCTCGTCGGCGTCGTCGGCCGCTCCGTGCCCCCGGCGGCCGTTGGCCGGCCGTACGTGAAGCAGTAGTGACGCGGCGCGGCTCGACCTGGGGGGCCGTCGCGGCCGGAACGGGCTCGGTCGCTGCGCTCCCCCTCGCGATCTACCTCACTCGGTTCAGCGAGGCGTACGAGCTCCTCCACGCCGCGGTCGCGATCCCGGTCGCCGCCGCGCTCGGCGTCGCGGCCCTCGCGCTCTCCCGTCGGGAGCGGGCGCGCGCCGCGCTGCGCGTCGTGGAGGGCGGGAGGGCCCGGGGGGCCGCGTCCGCGCGTGCTCTCGGGATCGTCGGGCTGTGCATGGCCGCGGCGGGCCTCGTCGCGCTCGTCGTCTACGGGCTCCTCGAGTACGCTGGGACGCGGTAGCGGCGGGTGGGGGCAGGCGCTCCCTCGACCGGGGTCAGGTCGCGACCGGTGCACGACGCACGGCGTCCGCGGCTCACGGCCTCGGCGCGCGACGGTCGAGACTCGGCCTCGCTGCGTCTACAATCGGCCGCGCCGTGTTCGATATCGGCTCCAGCCTGCGCGATGCCCGCCTCCGGCAGGGCCTCGACTTCCCCGAGCTCGAGCAGCGGACGAAGATCCGCCCGAAGTACCTGCGCGCGCTCGAGGAGGAGCGGTTCGACATCCTCCCGGCACCGACCTACGTCCGCGGGTTTCTCCGCTCGTACGCGGAGGCGCTCGGGCTCGACGGACAGCCGTTCGTCGACGAGTACAACTCGCGCTTGGCCGTCAAGGACTACGTCCTCGTCGTCCGCGCCGGGGGTGCGTCGACGCGTTCGCCGCGACGCGAGCCGCGCCAGTCCCGACTCGCGCTCCTCGTCGTCGCCGCGATCGCGGTCGTCACCGCCCTCGTCATCGCCGCGTGGCGCTTCGGCGGCCCGGAGGGGGAGACCGTTCCAGGGCTCGCAGGGGCGCAGGAGCCTCCGCCGGCGACCCGGGCCGTCGGGGCTCGGTCGCCCGTGCGCCTCGTCGTCGCGGCGAGCCGGGGCGCGTCCTGGATGGAGGTTCGGGCCGGCCTCGCAGACGGTCGCCTCCTCTACAGCGGGACGCTCGAGCGGGGCCAGCGGAAAGTCTTCCAGGCCCGACGGCTGCGGCTCGCGCTCGCCGAGCCGGACAACGTCGTCGTGCGCCTGAACGGCAGGCGCTACGCGCTCCCGCCAGGGACGACCTTCGCGGTGACGTCGAAGCGCATCGTGCGCTTCCCGCCTTGAGTCGCCCGCGAGCGGCGATCGTCGCCACCGGGAGCGAGCTCGTCCGCGGCGACCGAGAGGATCGGAACGGCCCCTTCCTCGCAGCGGAGGCGCTCCGGCTCGGTCTCGAGCCGGTCCGGATCACCATCGTCGGCGACGCCCCCGCTGAGCTCGAGGCCGCGCTCCGGGAGGCGTTTGCGGCCGACCTCTGCCTCGTCTCCGGGGGGCTTGGCCCGACGCATGACGACCGGACGGTCGAGCTCGTCGCGCGCGCGGCGGGACGAGACCTCGTCGTCGACCCTGCGCTCGAGGAGGAGATCGCCGCCGTCTCGCGCGCCATCGCGGCGCGCCTCGGCCGTCCCTTCGCCGACTTCGCTCCCGGCGTCCGCAAGCAGGCGACACTGCCAGCGGGCGCGATCCCCCTCGGTCTCGCGGGTACGGCTCCGGGGCTCGTTCTCGATCTCGAGCGGAGCGTCGTCGTCGTCCTGCCCGGGCCCCCACGGGAGCTCCGGCGGCTGTGGCCCCGCGCCCTCGAGACGGCACCCGTACGGCGCGTGCTCGCACGCGCGCCTGCGCGGACGCGGCGGGCGCTCCGCTTCTTCGGCACGCCCGAGTCGGCGGTCGCCCGCGCGCTCGAGCGCGCGGGCGGTGAGGGGGAGGGGGTGGAGGTGACGATCTGCGCACGGGAGTACGAGATCCACGTCGACATTGACGCTCTCCCAGAGCACGCCGCTCGTGCGGATGCGCTCGCCGCCGCGCTCCGTGCCGAGCTCGGCGCGTACCTGTTCGCGGAGGACGAGCGGTCCGTCGCCGAGATCGTGCTCGACCGCTGCCGGGAGCGCATGTACACCCTCGCCACCGCGGAGTCCTGCACGGGAGGTCTCGTCGCAGCTCGCCTGACGAGCGTCCCCGGCGCGAGCGACGTCTACCTCGGAGGCGTCGTCGCGTACGCGAACGCGGTGAAGGCGAGCGAGCTCGGGGTGCCCCAGGACGTGCTCGAGCGACACGGAGCGGTCTCCGCGGAGACGGCTCGGGCGATGGCGCAGGGAGCGCGGGAGCGACTGGGCGCTGACGTCGCGGTCGCCGTGACGGGGATCGCAGGTCCCGGCGGGGGAAGCGAGGAGAAGCCCGTCGGGCTCGTGTTCGTCCACGCCGTGTCCCCGGAGGGAGAGGACGGTCAGCGGAGCGAGCTCCCCGGCGACCGAGCGATGGTGCGCGGCCGGGCGACGGCGCTCGCGCTCCACCTCGTCCGCCGCCTCTTGGCGCAGTCTCGGCACACTCAGGGGTGATCGGCGCAGCTACCGTCGCCGGAGATGAGCGGCTCAGGCTCTTTCTCGCCCTCGAGCTCCCCGACGACGTCCGCGCGAGCCTCCGCTCCTGGGCGCAGGCACACCTTCGAGGAGGACGTCTCCCCGCGGAGCTGCACGTGACGCTCGCCTTCCTCGGCTCGCAGCAGCGCTCGGATCTCGAGCGCATCCTGCGCACGCTTCGGGAGGCTGCGGCAGAGGCTGCGCCCTTCACCCTCGAGCCCGTCCGCTACCGCGAGACCCGATCGGTAGGGATGCTCGTGCTCACCGATCCGAGCGGCGAGGCGACGCGCCTCGCCGACCGCCTCCAGCGCCGGCTCGAGGAGCTGGGGCTCTACACGCGGGAGCGGCGCCCGTGGCTTCCCCACGTCACCGTCGTGCGCTTCCGGAAGCGACTCGGGCTCGTTCCTCCGCTCCCTGAGGTCGGCCCGTTCGCGCCGTCCGGGGCGGCTGCTTTCCTGTCCTGCCTCCATCCTTCTGGAGCGAGGTACGAGGTCCTCGAGTCGTGTCCCCTAGGAGCGTCGCATCCACGCGTGTCGCACTCGAAAGGATGAGGTGAGGAGATGAACCGTCAGGAAGCGCTCGAGGTCGCGCTCGGTCAGATCGAGCGCCAGTTCGGCAAGGGATCGGTGATGCGGATGAGCGACCGGCCCCAGGTCGCGGTTGGCGCGATCTCGACGGGCTCGCTCTCCCTCGACATCGCGCTCGGCATCGGCGGCCTCCCGCGCGGGCGCATCGTCGAGATCTTCGGCCCCGAGTCGTCCGGCAAGACGACGCTCGTCTACCACGTGATGGCCGAGGCCCAGCGACGTGGGGGGATCTGCGCCTTCATCGATGCCGAGCACGCGATGGACCCCGCGTACGCACGACGGATCGGCGTCGACATCGATCAGCTCCTCGTCTCCCAGCCGGACACCGGCGAGCAGGCGCTCGAGATCGCAGAGCTCCTCGTCCGGTCCGGCGCGCTCGACGTCGTCGCGGTGGACTCGGTCGCCGCCCTCGTCCCGAAAGCCGAGATCGAAGGAGAGATGGGGGACTCGCACGTGGGACTCCAGGCACGGCTCATGAGCCAGGCGCTGCGGAAGCTCGCCGGGACGCTCAACCGCACCGACACGATCGCGATCTTCACGAACCAGCTCCGCGAGAAGATCGGGGTGATGTTCGGCAACCCGGAGACGACGCCGGGCGGTCGGGCCCTGAAGTTCTACTCCTCGGTCCGGCTCGACATCCGCCGGATCGAGACTCTGAAGGAGGGGGCGGAGGCGATCGGGAACCGCGTCCGCGTGAAGGTCGTGAAGAACAAGGTGGCCCCGCCCTTCAAGCAGGCCGAGTTCGACATCGTCTACGGCTCGGGGATCCCCTGGGAGAGCACCGTGCTCGACGTGGCGCTCGAGCGGAAGATCGTGCAGAAGGCCGGCTCGTACTTCAGCTTCGGCGAGGAGCGGCTCGGGCAGGGGCGGCAGAACGCCGCGGCCTTCCTCGCCGAGAACCCGGACATCGTGCAGCAGATCCTCGAGCGCATCCAGGCCGAGGCGCCAGCCGAGCAGGTCATCTCGGCGCGTCTCCTGCCCGCCAGCGGCGCGCCCGTCGCGCCTGAGAGAGCGGGGGAGACCGCATCTGCCGGCGGGGAGGCGGTGCCGGTCGAGCGGTGACGGAGACCTGCGAGCCGCCAGCCGCCTCCCGCCCGGGTCGGGACTCGTCGGTCGAGCACGGGCTCGCGCTCGCGGCCGCGCGCCGCGCGCGTCGCGAGCGCGCGACTGAGGAGCTCGCCGGTCGCCGTGCGGCTCGCGGGCTCGAGCCCGAGGCGATCGACGAGACGCTCGCACGGCTCCATGCGTCCGGCCTCCTCGACGATGGACGCTACGCGCAGGCGAGGGCGACGGCCCTCGCCGGGCGCGGTGCAGGCGATGCCCTCATCCGCCATGCGCTCGAGGGATCCGGCGTTCCTGTCGAGCTCGTGGAGGAGGCGCTGGCAGCGATCGAGCCCGAGCGCGAGCGCGCGCGAGCGATCGTCGCACGCCGAGGATGGAGCGCGCGGACGGCACGCCTCCTCCGAGCGAAGGGCTTCGATGAGGAGCTCATCGGCTCGCTCGTTGCGGGCGACGTCGACGACGAGCTACGATAAGCGCGCTTTCACTCGCACGTTTTACCTGCACGAACGCGCATTTCCGAAGCCGTGACCTCGAGACCGAGAGACCGTGACCGTGTGACCGGGTGCCGGGAGGTGGGAGCCCTCCGAGGGTAGGGCGAGGTCGGTGGCTTCCGCCGCGCGGCCGTGCCGGTCGGCGTCGGGTGCGAGCGACCGCGGCGGTGCCGCGGCCAACGCGATCCTCCACGGAGGCTCTCATGTCCACGGCAGCTGCGGCGGTCATCGGAATTCTCGTCGGAGCGCTCGGCGCCTCCCTCCTCCTCGTCGCGTACTCCCGCTCGCGGCTGCGAGCCGCCTCCGCCGAGCGCGCCCGGATCCTCGTCGACGCCGAGCGAGAGGCGGACGCGATCCGTCGGGAGGCCCAGGTCGAGGCTCGCGAGCAGGCTCTGCAGCTGCGGGCTCAGGTCGAGAGCGAGGTTCGCGACCGCGAGCTCACGATCATGAAGATCGAGGAGCGCGTCCTCGCGAAGGAGGAGGAGATCCAAGCGAAGCTCGAGGAGCTCGATCGTCGCGAGCAGGGACTCGGCGACCGCGAGACGCACGTGAAGGCGCTCCAGGACGAGCTCCGCGAGGCCCACCGGCAGGCGGTGGCGGAGCTCGAGCGCGTCGCGGGGATGACTGCCCAGGAGGCTCGTCAGCAGCTCCTCGAGCGGGCGAAGGACCTCGTCCGACACGAGCTCGAGCGCGACGTGCGGCGGATGGAGGAGGAGGCACGCGCCGACTCGAGGCGCCGCGCGCGCGCGATCGTCGCGGACGCGCTCCAGCGGGTGGCGGCGAGCCCCACGGCCGAGGTGACGGTCTCGGTCGTCGAGCTTGCCTCCGACGACCTCAAGGGGAGGATCATCGGCCGCGAGGGCCGGAACATCCGGACGCTCGAGCACCTCACGGGCGTCGACTTCATCATCGACGACACGCCGCACGCGGTCGTCCTCTCCTCCTTCGATCCACTCCGCCGCGAGGTGGCGCGCATGACCCTCGACAAGCTCATCGAAGACGGGCGGATCCACCCGGCGCGGATCGAGGAGGTGTACTACCAGTCGAAGGCGGAGCTCGAGGATCAGATCCGGCTCGCCGGGGAGCAGGCGGTCTTCGAGGCGAACTGCGGCACCTTCCACAAGGAGCTCGTGAAGATCCTCGGGCGCCTCAAGTACCGCACGAGCTACGGCCAGAAC
>JAVQXS010000072.1:0-7308 GCA_033578065.1 Thermoleophilia bacterium | reverse complement strand
GCTTCGCGGTCCTCCCGACGTCGCGATCGTCGGGGGCGGGATCACCGGCTGCTCGTGCGCGCTCGCGCTCGCCGAGGCAGGGCTCCTCGTCCGGCTGTACGAGGCGCGGGAGATCGCGAGCGGGGCGAGCGGGCGCAACGGGGGCTTCGCCCTCCGAGGAGCCGCCGCGCCCTACCCGGTGCTCGTCGCGTCGATCGGGCGCGAGCACGCGGTCGCGCTGTGGCGGTGGACGGAGCGCGAGCTCGAGGCGCTCGCTAGCCTCGCAGGGGACGCGTTCCGGCCGACCGGAAGCCTGCGGCTGGCCGCGGACGAGGAGGAGCTGGCCGAGCTCCGAGCGGAGCACGACGCGCTCGCCGCCGACGGGTTCGCGGTCGAGTGGCGAGAGGAGCTCGAGCCGCCGCTCGCAGGGCGCTTCCCCGGCTCGCTCTTCCACCCGACGGACGGGGCGCTCCAGCCGGCGCGGCTCGTCCGGCGCCTCGCGGCCCGCGCGGCCGAGGCAGGCGTGGAGATCTGCGAGCGCACGCGCGTTCGCTCTCCGGCGGCGACCGGGGCCGAGGCTGTCGTCGTCGCGACCGACGGCTACCCAAGCGGGCTCCTCGGGGCGCTCGAGGGGCTCATCGTCCCCACGCGGGGCCAGGTGCTCGCGACCGAGCCCGTGCCGGAGCCCTGGTTCGAGGTGCCCCACTACGGGCGCCACGGCTTCGACTACTGGCACCGGCGGCCCGATGGCCGGATCGTCGCCGGCGGCTTCCGCGACGTCTCGCTCGACTCCGAGTTCACCGCCGCGGAGGAGACGACGGCTGCCGTCCAGGGAGCGCTCGAGGGGTTTGTCGCCTCCCTGCTCGGCCGCCCGCTCCGGATCGACCACCGCTGGGCCGGGATCTTCGGCCTCGTCTTCGACTTCCTCCCGGTCGTCGGGCGCGTTCCCGGGGAGGAGGGCCTGTGGGTCGCGGGCGGCTACTCGGGGCACGGCGTCGTCCTCGGCTTCGCCTGCGGGCGGCTCGTCGCGCGCGCGATCTGCGGCGACCGCGACCCGCTGCTCGATCTCTTCGAACCGTCGCGACTCCTCGCGCACTGAGCGGTCCGCTGTCTGCGAGCGCGCTCACAAGCTCGATGCCGTCCTCGATGGAGTGGACGTGCTCGCCCGGTGATGCGGGCTCGTCCGCGAGAGCACGGGCACCTCCCGTCAGCGTGCTCGCTGCGAGGAAGGAGATCCGAGCGGGGAGGTCGAGGTAACGCCGACCGAGCGTGGCTCGGCTTCTCCCAGTCGCTCCGCGCACGGGCGCGCGGATGTCGCTCGCTCCTCCTCACGCTCGCTCCTCCTCAGAGGTCGAGGAGGTGCAGCCCGAGCTCGCCGACCTTCGCGTAGGCTGCCCTCGCGATCGCGAGGTCCTGGATCGCGAGGCCGGTGGAGTCGAAGAGCGTGATCTCGTCGGCGCTCCGACGTCCCTCAGCCGTCCCGGCGAGCACCGCGCCGAGGTCGGTCACGTCCTCGCGGCTGACGAGGCCTGCCGCGACGGCACCTGTGAGCTCGCCGCCGTGGCTCGCCTGCTCCCAGTCGTCGCAGAAGAGGCGCGCGCGGGCGACCTCCGCGACGGCCACCTCTGCCTTGCCCGGCCCGTCTGCGCCCATGAGCGAGACGTGCTGCCCCGGCCGGAGCGAGCCGGGCTCGAAGAGCGGCTCGTGCCCGAGCGTGACGGTGATGACGACGTCACATCCGAGCGCCTCCTCGGCGCTCGCGGCGACCTCGGCGCCGTGCTCCTCCGCGACAGCGAGTCGCCGACGCTCGTTTACGTCCCACACGAGCGGGGCCAGACCGCGGGCGACGAGCGCCCGCACCGTCTCCGCGCCGTTCACGCCGCACCCGACGACGGCATACGAGCGCGTGTCCGCTCGTCGGAGGGTCTCAGCTGCGAGCACAGCAGCGGCGGCGGTTCGGAGAGCGGTGACCGATGCGGCGTCGAGGAGCGCGAGGAGCCGCCCGTCGCGGGCATCGGAGAGGAGGACGAGCCCAGTGACGGTGGGGAGCCCACGCGCGGGGTTGCCCGGGAACGACGTCACCCACTTGAGGAGCGCGAGCCCAGCGCCGAGCGCCGGCATGGCCCGGAAGTCCCCCGGGGGGTAGCTCCCGACGTACACCTTCGGCGGCATCGTCCACTCGCCCCGCGCGTAGCTGACGAACGCGTCGCGCACTGCGTCGTAGGCCTCCTGCGGGCTCACCGCGCGCCGGACGTCCTCCGCCCGGAAGACGGGGATGGCCACGGGCTCAGACCGCCTTGACGGCGGCGATGAGCTTCAGCACCGAGTCCTTCGCGTCCCCGAAGAGCATCGTCGTCTTCGGGTCGAGGTAGAGCTCGTTGTCGATCCCGGCGAAGCCAGGGTTCAGGGAGCGCTTGAGGACGACGACGCTCGCCGCCTTGTCGACGTCGAGGATGGGCATCCCGTAGATCGGGCTCGAGGGGTCGTTGCGCGCCGCCGGGTTCGTGACGTCGTTCGCGCCGATGACGAGCACGACGTCCGTCTGCGGGAACTCCGGGTTGATCTCGTCCATCTCGAAGAGCTGCGTGTAGGGGACGTTCGCCTCTGCGAGGAGGACGTTCATGTGCCCGGGCATGCGTCCGGCGACCGGGTGGATCGCGTACTTCACCTCGACCCCACGCTCCTCGAGGAGGTCGGCGAGCTGGCGCACGTCGTGCTGCGCTTGGGCGACCGCCATGCCGTACCCGGGGGCGATGATCACCTTGCGGGCGAAGGCGAGCTGGACGGCGACGTCCTCGGGCGTCGTCGCCCGCACGGTGCGGCCGTCCTCGCCCCGGCCGCCTGCGCCCGCGACCTGCACCTGGCCGAACGCGCCGAAGAGGACGTTCGCGACGGAGCGGTTCATCGCCTTCGCCATGAGGAGCGTGAGGAGCGTCCCCGCGGCCCCGACGAGCATCCCGGAGACGATGAGGACGGTGGAGCCGAGGACGAACCCCGTCGCCGAGGCGGCGAGCCCGGTGAGCGCGTTCAGGAGGGAGATGACGACGGGCATGTCAGCCCCGCCGATGGGGAGGACGAAGAGGACGCCGAAGGCGAGCGCGAGCACGATGACGAGGACGAGCACCCACTGCTCCTCGACCCCCGCGATGGCCGCGATCCCGAAGACGCTCGCCCCCGCGAGGACGAGGAGGTTGAAGGCGTTCTGGCCCGGGAAGACGATCGGCCGCCCGTGGATGAGCTCCTGGAGCTTCGCGAAGGCGACGACCGAGCCGGCGAAGGACACAGACCCGATGAGCGCCGAGAGGACGATCGACACGGTCTCCTCGCCCCCCGGCGCGATGGCGTGGTGCCACTCGGCGAGCGCGATGAGCGCGGCTGCCCCGCCGCCGACGCCGTTGAAGACGGCGACCATCTGCGGCATCGCCGTCATCTTCACCGTGCGCGCGCCGACGACGCCCGCGACCGTGCCGATGAGCCCGCCGACGACGATGAGGGGCCAGTTGCCGATGCCGTCGAGCGCGAGCGTCGTCGCGATCGCGACGAGCATGCCAGCCCCGCCAACCCAGTTGCCTCGCCGGGCGTGGCGCGGGGAGGAGAGGAAGCGGAGCGCGACGACGAAGCAGGCGATGGTGACGAGGTAGAGGAGACCGACGACGCTCGGGTCGGAGATCACTCGCGCCCCTCCTCGCGGCGGGGCTCGGGGCGCCGCTTGAACATCCCCAGCATGCGGTCGGTGACGAACCACCCGCCGACGACGTTCGCCGTCGCGAGCACCATGGCCGCGAAGCCCACGACCTTCGTGAACGCGTCGTCGGCGGTACCGAGGACGAGGATGGCGCCGACGATGACGATCCCGTGGATGAAGTTCGCGCCCGACATGAGCGGGGTGTGGAGCATCGTCGGCACCTTCGAGATGACCTCGAAGCCGAGGAACGCGGCGAGGAAGAGGATCGTGAGCTCGACGACGAGCGGGAGGTCGCTCACGATCGTCCCTCCGGCCGGGAGACGCAGGCGCTGCTCGTGATCTCGTCCTCCCAGTCGAGCGCGAGCTCCCCGCCAGGGGCGAGGTGCTGGAGGAGGGCGGCGACGTTCCGCGAGTAGAGCTGGCTCGCGTGGAAGGCCATGAGCGAGGGGAGGTTCGTCGTCCCGATGACCGTGACGCCCGCGTGCTCCACGACCTCCCCCGGGACGGTGACCTCGCAGTTACCCCCGGTCTCCGCCGCGACGTCGACGATGACGGATCCCAGACGCATGCGCTCGACGGCCCTCGTCGGAATGAGCCGGGGCGCCGGACGTCCAGGGACGGCAGCAGTCGTGATGACGACGTCGAACTCGGGGATTCGCTCCTCGAGCGCGGCTTGCTGCTGTGCCTGCTGCTCGGGAGTGAGCTCTGCCGCGTAGCCGCCGGCAGTCTCCTCGCCTCGGACGCCGAGGTCGAGGAAGCTCGCGCCGAGACTCTCCACTTGCTCCGCGACCGTCGGGCGCACGTCGAAGGCGGAGACGACGGCGCCGAGGCGACGCGCGGTCGCGATCGCCTGCAGCCCGGCGACGCCCGCGCCGATGACGAGGGCGCGGACGGGCGCGATCGTCCCGGCGGCCGTCATGAGCATCGGGAAGAGCTTCGGGACGGCGTTCGCCGCGAGGAGGACCGCCTTGTAGCCGGCCACCGTCGCCTGGGAGGAGAGAGCGTCCATCGACTGCGCGCGCGTGATCCGCGGGATCGACTCCATGGCGAAGGCGACGACGCCGCGGCTACGGAGGCGCTCGATGCCCTCGGCGTCAGTGAGCGGCCGGAGGAAGCCGATGAGCAGCGCTCCCTCGGGGATCGCCGCTGCCTCCTCGGCGCTCGGCGGCGCGACTCGGACGACAGCCTCTGCCCCCTCGTAGAGGGAGCTGGCGCCGACGAGCTCTGCTCCCGCGTCGCGGTAGTCGTCGTCCGAGAACCCGGCAGCAGCTCCCGCGCCCTCCTCGACCCGCAAGCGAAAGCCGGAGCTCCCGAGCCTGAAGACCGTCTCCGGAACGAGCGCCACGCGGCGCTCTCCCGGCGCTGTCTCCTTGGGGACGATGACCCGCATGCCGGTGGAGAACTCTATTCCGCGGAAGCGGTCGCCGTTCTAGGGAACCGGTGCCCTGGCCGCCGGGGACGGGCTGTCCTCCGGCTCCGCCTGGAGCTGCTCCACGTGCTCCTCCGCTCAAGAGCCGATCACCGTCCGCAGGAGGACGGAGATCCGCCTCGAGCCGCTCGTCCGAGGGCGTTGGTATCAGTCATTGCGATTTGCATTTCGGATCGATCCCCAGTAGGGTTTCGTTTCGACATTCGTGACGTGAAAGGAGACACCTAGTGTCGAGAAAGACGATTCTGCTCTGTGACAACTGCGGAGCGGAAATACCCGAAGGCAAGGGCGCGATCATGCGCATCAATTTCGTCGACGCTCGCCGGGCATCGAAGCAGGCTGACCTGTGCGACAATTGCGCGGGCAACATGCCCGGCGCTCCGGTGGCGCGCCGAGGTCGTCGGCCCAAGACCGCCGCGGCCTGAGAGCGCGTCTGCCGCGAGAAAAGAGCGGCCGTTGTCCGCCTGGGCAGCGGCCGCAGCTTTTTGTCCACGCTTTCCCGCGCGCTCCGCCTCGCGCTGCGGACGCAGAGCACGACCGAGGGTGGGACTACGATGCCCGGGTGAGTCTCTCGCTCGTCGTCGGTCCGGCCCATGCCGGCAAGATCGCGCACCTCCTCGAGCGCTACCTGGAGGAGCTCGACCGCGACCCCTGGCTCGTCGTGCCGAACCGCGTCGAGGTCGAGCGGGTCGAGCGCGACCTCCTTCGCCGGCGCGGGGCGCTCCTCAGCGGACTCATCGGAACGTTCGACGACCTCTTTCGGCACCTCGCCGAGGATGCCGCGGCAGCGGTGCCGCTCCGCATCGCCTCCGAGGCGCAGTCTCTCCTCGTCCTCCGGCGCGTGATCGCGACAACGCCGCTTCGGCAGCTCGCCCGCTCGGCGTCGGCGCCCGGGTTCGCGGAGGCGGTGCTCGGCGCCTTCGCGGAGCTCGGCACCGCGTCGGTCGCCCCCGAGGAGATCGGCGGCGACCTCGGGGCCCTCCTCGCCGCGTACCGCGCCGAGCTCGACCGGCTCGGCGTGCGCGACCGGCCCGCCCTACGCTGGGACGCGGTCGAACGCCTGCGGAGCGATCTCGGTTCGTGGGGGGAGGCGCCCGTCTTCGCGTACGGCTTCGAGGATCTCACCGACGTCGAGTGGGCGCTCGTCGAGGCGCTCTCGGCGCGGACCGAGGTGACGATCTCGATCCCCTACGAGCCCGGGCGGCTCGCGCTCGCGGCGACCGAGCGGACGGTGGCGGCGCTCGCGCGCCTCGCCGAGGGGCGCGTGCGGGAGCTCCCTCCACTCCTCGACCGCCCCGTCCCGGACGGCCTACGCCGGATCGAGCGTCTTCTCTTCGTCGACGATCCAGGAGCCCCGATCGAGCTCGACGGCTCGGTGCGCTTCCTCGAGGGCGCCGGCCTCCGCGGCACCGCCGAGCTCGTGGGGAAGGAGCTTCGCGAGGCGCTCGGGCGCGGCGTCCCGCCGGAGGCGATCGGCGTCGTGTGCGAGGAGCCCGAGCGCTGGCGGGCGGTGCTCGAGACGGTGCTCGGCTCGCTCGGGATCCCGTATGAGGTGGAGCATCCTCGGCGGCTCGGAGCCACCCCTCTCGGCCGGGCGCTCCTCGCCCTCCTGCGCTTCGCGTGGCGGGGAGGCGACCGATCCGATCTCTTCGCCTTCCTCCGCTCCCCGTACTCGGGCCTCGAGCGCCGCACGGCGGACTTCCTCGAGGGGCGGCTCCGGGGACGGGCGATCGTCGAACCGGGTCGCGTCGAGGCGGAGGCGGAGCGGCTGCGCGGCGCTCCGCTCCCCGCGCTCGCCGCGCTCCGCGCGAGCGAGCCTCCGACGGAGGCGGCTCGCCACCTCGTGCGCACGATGGTGCGGAACGCCTGGGGGCTCGAGGCACCTCCGACGGTGCACGATGCCCGCGACGACGCCCGAGCGGCGGAGGCTGCCGCTCGGGCGCTCGACGAGCTCGACGAGCTCCGGGAGGCGGTCGAGGTCTCGCGCGAGGACGTGCTCGCGACGCTGGAGCGCGCTCGGGTTCGACCCACGGCTTCCGGCGAGCGAGGGCGAGTTGCCGTCCTCGACTACGCTCGTGCGAGAACGCGCTCCTTCGAGGTCGTCTTCCTCCTCGGGCTCGAGGAGGGAACTTTCCCGAGGAGGGATCGGTCCGCTCCCCTCCTCGCCGACGAGCTGCGCGAGGAGCTCGGGCTCGCGCGTCGCGACTCGGTGGCC
>JAVQXS010000071.1:0-7331 GCA_033578065.1 Thermoleophilia bacterium | reverse complement strand
CACGGTGCACTCGTCGCTCGAGCTCGGGGAGGTGCTCCGAGCCGTCGTGCGGCTCATGTCCGAGGCGAGCGGGGTGCACGGCTGCTTCGTCTACCTGCTCGAGGACGGAAAGCTCGTCATGCGCGCTGCCTCCCCGCCCTACGAGCGGCAGGTCGGGAGGATCGTCTTCGAGCGCGGAGAGAGCCTCGCCTGGTGGGCGGTCGAGCACGGCGAGCCCGCCTTCATCCGCGACAACGCGCTCGCCGACCCGCGCGTGAAGTACGTCCCGGAGCTCGAGGAGGAGCGCTACCAGTCCCTCCTCGCCATGCCGATCGTGGGCCGCTCGGGCGAGCCGATCGGCGCCATCACCGCGCACACCGAGGCGCCGCGCGAGTTCACCGACGACGAGGTCGACTTCCTCGTCGCCGCCACCTCGCTCGTCGCGAGCGCGATCGAGAACGCGCGCATGTACGAGGACGCTCGGCTCCGCGTCCGCGAGCTCGAAGCCCTCACCGAGCTCGCCGAGGAGGTCGCTCGTGCCGAGGCCCTGGACGAGCTCCTGCAGACGGTCGTCGAGCGCGCGCGCCCGCTCCTCGCTGCCGAGGCCTGCCACCTCTACCTCCTCGAGTCCGGGAGCGAGGAGCTCTCGCTGCGCGCGAGCGACCCCGAGCGGGGAGGAGCGCGCCCAACGCTCGGCCTCCCGGAGCTCGGGCCTGAGCTCGCCCGCGGCGGGCGGAGCACGCGCCTCGCGGTGCCGCTCGTCGCGAACGGCGAGCTCGTCGGGCTCCTCGTGGCGAAGGGGAGCGCCCGGGTCGAGCTCGGGCGCGCTGTCGCGAGCCAGGCCGCGATCGGGATCAAGAAGGTGCGCGTGATCGAGGAGCTCACGGAGAAGAACCTCATCAAGGACTTCTTCGAGGAGCTCGCCGGGGGGCGCCCCCGGGGCGACCTCGAAGGGCGGGCTGCGCGCCTCGGCTGCGATCTCTCGCAGCCCCACCTCGTGCTCGTCGCCGAGCCGGCGAGCGAGACGCTCGAGCGGGCGCTCCGGCTGGCGGCTCCGGGGTCGCTCTTCGACCATCGAGAGGACTCGCTGCGTGCGCTCGTGCGCCTCACGCAGGCGAACGCGGACACGTGCCTCGAGCGGCTCCGTCGCATCCACGCCGACCTTCCCGAGCCGGTCTCGATCGGTGTCTCGAGCGTGTGCCAGGGGGAGGACTCGTTCGCGGACGGCTTCGCCGAGGCGCAGCAGGCGCTCCTCGGCACGTCGGTGCTCCGGGGCGAGCCCACGGTTCTCGCCTTCGAGGAGCTCGGAGCGTACAAGTACCTCCTCCGGATCGCGCTCGACGGGGGGATCCGCGACGCGACGATCGACGCCGTCGCTCGGCTCGCTGACTACGACGCGCAGCGGGGCGCCCAGCTCGTCACCACCCTCGAGGAGTTCCTCCGCCGCCATGGGTCGATCAGCGCGACCTCGGAGGCGCTCTTCGTCCACCCGAACACGCTCCGCCAGCGTCTCCGCCGCATCGGCGAGCTCTCCGGGCTCGACCTCCGGCGCGACGACTGGCTCATGATCGAGATCGCGGTGAAGATGGTGAAGCTCCAGCGCGCCCTCGGGTTCGGACCGGGAGCCAGGGAGCGCTCGGTGAGCGCACGCACATAGTCGCGCCCGGAGGTGTGGAGGGTGCGCACGTACCCTCCAGGGGGTCCGGATGGGAGGCTGTAGCCCCACGTCCAAGGAGAGAGCCTATGGCCGGAGCTGCCGTCGCGACCGCCGACTCCGTGTGGAACGAGATGCAGGAGCGGGGGGTCGAGTTCGTCTTCGCCCAGTTCGTCGACCTGTACGCGCGGCCGAGCGCGAAGCTCGTCCCCGTCCGCTCGCGGGAGGCCTTCGACGCCCTCCTCGCCGAGGGGGCGGGCTTCGCCGGGTTCGCAGCCGGGGAGATCGGCCAGCAGCCGAGCGACCCCGACATCGCGGCCATCCCGGATCTCGCGAGCTACACGCCCGTCCCCTGGCAACGGAACCTCGCGCGCTTCGCGTGCGACGTCACCGTCGAGGGCGAGGAGTGGCCGTACTGCCCGCGTACGATCCTCCGGCGCGTGCTCGCGCGCGCCCGCGAGAGGGGGTTCGAGCTCAAGATGGGGCTCGAGCTCGAGTACTTCCTCGTCGTCCAGCGGGAGGACGGCTCGATCGAGATCGCGGACCGCTACGACACGCTCGACAAGCCCTGCTACGACATGGCCGGGCTCACGCGGCGCTACGACTTCCTCACGACGATCTCCCGCTACTGCAACGAGCTCGGGTGGGGGAACTACGCGAACGACCACGAGGACGCGAACGGCCAGTTCGAGCAGAACTTCACCTTCGACGACGCCCTCGTCTCCTGCGACCGCGCGATCTTCTTCCGCTACATGGTGCACACCCTCGCTGAGCAGCACGGGATGATCGCCACCTTCATGCCGAAGCCCTTCACCCACCTCACGGGCAACGGCTGCCACTTCCACATGTCGCTCTGGGACGGCGACACGAACCTCTTCCTCGACGAGTCGGACCCGCGGGGCCTCGGGCTCTCCGAGCTCGCGTACCGCTTCATCGGGGGGCTGAAGGCGCACGCGCGCGCGACGAGCGCCTTCACCGCGCCGACCGTGAACTCGTACAAGCGGCTGAAGCCGGGGACGACGACGAGCGGCGCGACCTGGTCTCCCGTCTGGATCTCCTACGGGTACAACAACCGCACGCAGATGCTCCGGATCCCGGGTCCGGGGCGGGTCGAGGATCGGACGGTCGACGGCTCCTGCAACCCGTACCTCGCGGCCGCGGCGATCCTCGCTGCGGGGCTCGATGGCATCGAGCGCGGGCTCGACGCGGGGGAGCCGAACGCGGACAACCTCTACGACTACTCGTACGAGGAGCTCCGCGCGCGTGGCCTCGAGTCGCTCCCCGCGAACCTCCTCGACGCGCTCGGCGAGGCCGAGCGGGACGACGCCCTCCGGGAGGCGCTCGGCCGGGGCCGGGACGAGGACTACCTCGACTACTACGTCCGCGTGAAGCGCGACGAGTGGTTCCGCTACCACGAGCAGGTGACCCCGTGGGAGATCCGCGAGTACCTCACGCGGTTCTGAGCCCGGAGTCCGCACGGGAGATGGAGATTTCGCACATGCCGTCTACCGCAAGATTGTCGGAATCTCCGGGAGCGAGCCGTCATCTCGTGTGTACCTTCTAGACATATGTGCGGGATCGTCGGGCTCTTCGCGAAGTCGCCGCAGATCGAGGAGCGACTCGGTGCGCACCTCGCGGCCATGCTCGTGCAGATGTCGAGCCGGGGGCCCGACTCCGCGGGCGTCGCCGTCTACCGCGACCCGGCTCCCTTCGGCGCGAGCAAGCTCACCCTCTACTCCCCCGATCCGGCCGAGGACTGGAGCGCTCTCGCCGCGAACCTCCGCTCGGCCTTCGGCGGCTGCGAGGAGCCTGCCGTGCGGGCAAGCCACGCCGTCCTCGTCGTCGATGCGGCGGCCGACGTGGCCGAGACGTGGGTACGGGAGCACCGGCCCGACCTCCGCGTCATGAGCGCGGGGCGCGTCATCGAGATCTACAAGGAGACGGGCTCGCCGGAGGCGTTCGCGAGGGCGTTCGCGCTCGAGGACGTCCGTGGCACGCATGCCCTTGGGCACACCCGGATGGCGACCGAGAGCCGCGTCACGACGGAGGGCTCACACCCCTTCTCGACCGGCCTCGACCTCTGCCTCGTCCACAACGGCTCGCTCTCGAACCACAACCGGCTCCGCGAGAACCTGCGCCGTGAGGGGATCTCCTTCCAGACGGAGAACGACACGGAGGTCGCGGCCGGGTACCTCGCCTGGCGGCTCCGGGAGGGGGCGTCGCTCGAGGAGGCGCTCGAGAGCTGCCTCGTCGACCTCGACGGCTTCTACACGTTCGCGGTGGGTACGGCCGACGGCTTCGCGGTGCTGCGCGACCCGATCGCCTGCAAGCCGGCGGTGCTCGCGGAGACGGACGACTGGGTGGCGATGTCGTCCGAGTGGCGCGCGATCGCCGTCCTCCCGGGCGCCGCGGAGGCGCGCGCCTGGGAGCCTGAGCCTGCGACCGTCTACGTCTGGGAGCGGCAGGGGATCGTCGCCTGATGGCGGTCGCTCCGACGACGGAGGCGGTCGAGGTGGTCGACCTCGCGACGACCGCCGTGCGAGAGCTCAACCAGCGGCTCCACGACCTCGCCTGCGAGCCCGGCCCGCGCCACTGGCGGATCCTCAACCCGAACGGGGCGCACGCGCTCGCCTGCGGGCTCGACGCCGAGATCGAGGTCGAGATCGAGGGGCACGTCGGCTACTACTGCGCGGGCATGAACAAGCGCGCGACCGTCCGCGTGCGCGGGAACGCCTCCACGGGCATCGCCGAGAACCTCATGTCCGGTCGGGTCGAGGTGGACGGGAACGTCAGCCAGTCGGCGGGCGCGACGGGACGGGGGGGACTCCTCGTCGTCCGAGGCAACGCCTCCTCCCGCTGCGGCATCTCGATGAAGGGGATCGACATCGTCGTCGGCGGCGACGTCGGCCACATGAGCGCGTTCATGGCGCAGAAGGGCTGCCTCGTCGTCTGCGGAGACGCCGGCGACGCGCTCGGAGACTCGATCTACGAGGCGCGCATCTACGTTCGCGGGAGGGTGGCGAGCCTGGGCGCAGACTGCATCGAGAAGCCGATGCGGGAGGAGCACCTCGAGCAGGTTCAGCGCCTCCTCAAGGCGGCGCGCGTGGACGCCGACCCGACGGAGTTTCGCCGCTACGGCTCCGCCCGCCAGCTCTACAACTTCCACATCGACAACGTGGGGGCGTACTAGCGGTGTCCGTCGTCGACGAGCGAGACGTGGCGCCGCCCCCCGCGACGAGCGACGGCCAGCCCTGGCACCTGCGCGAGTCGTACCTCTTCCCGCGCCACGTCATCGCCGAGATCCAGCGCGCGGCCCGGGAGGGGATCTACGACATCCGCGGCTTCGGCGCGAAGCGCCGGGTGCCGCACTTCGATGACCTCCTCTTCCTCGGCGCCTCGATCTCCCGCTACCCGCTCGAGGGGTACCGGGAGCGCTGCGACACCGACGTCGTGCTCGGCACCCGGTTCGCCCGCAAGCCCCTCGAGCTGAAGATCCCGATCACGATCGCGGGCATGAGCTTCGGCGCGCTCTCGGCGCCGGCGAAGGAGGCGCTTGGGCGCGGCGCCTCCGAGGTCGGCACCTCGACGACGACCGGCGATGGTGGCATGACCCCCGAGGAGCGCGAGCACTCGAAGCTCCTCGTCTACCAGGTGCTCCCGTCACGCTACGGGATGAACCCCGACGACCTGCGGCGCGCGGACGCGATCGAGGTCGTCGTCGGCCAGGGGGCGAAGCCCGGCGGTGGCGGCATGCTCCTCGGGCACAAGATCTCCGATCGAGTGGCGGAGATGCGTGACCTGCCGAAGGGGATCGACCAGCGGAGCGCCTGCCGTCACCCGGACTGGACGGGCCCAGACGACCTCGAGATCAAGATCACCGAGCTCCGGGAGATCACCGACTGGGAGAAGCCGATCTTCGTGAAGGTCGGCGCGACGCGGACGTACTACGACGTCCAGCTCGCGGTGAAGGCGGGCGCGGACGTCATCGTCGTCGACGGCATGCAAGGCGGCACCGCCGCGACGCAGGAGGTCTTCATCGAGCACGTCGGCATCCCGACGCTCCCCGCGACCCGCATCGCGGTCGACGCGCTCCAGGAGCTCGGCCTCCACCGCAAGGTGCAGCTCATCGTCTCGGGAGGGATCCGCACCGGCGCCGACGTCGCGAAGGCGCTCGCGCTCGGCGCCGACGCCGTGTCGATCGGCACCGCCGCGCTCATCGCCATGGGCGACAACAGCCCCGAGTACGAGCGGGAGTACCGGAAGATCGGGAGCTCCGCGGGGTACTACGACGACTGGCAGGCAGGCCTCGATCCGGTCGGGATCTCGACGCAGGACGACGAGCTCGCCGCCCGCTTCGACCCCGTGATCGGCGGCCGGAAGGTGGCGAACTACCTCCGCGTGCTCACGCTCGAGACGCAGACGCTCGCCCGCGCCTGCGGGAAGTCGCACGTCCACAACCTCGAGCCGGAGGACCTCGTCGCGCTCACGGTGGAGGCGGCGGCGATGGCGCGGGTGCCGCTCGCCGGGACCGACTGGATCCCCGGACTGAGGTCGTAAGGCGACGCCGTCGGCGGGAGCGGCGCGTACCAGGGCGGGGTCAGGTCCCATTCCTCGCCGGAGACGTCCACACGGCGGCACGCCGACAGCGACCGCGCGATCACGGTCGCGTGCGCGAAGCGGATGCGTCGGTCGTGCGCCGTGCACGCGAGTCCAACCGTCGGAACCTCACGCACCATCGTTCCTCAGCGCTCCTCGTCGCCTGCTGGTCGCCAGCCGAGCTCATGGGAGATCGCCCGCGCATGCTCAAGGAGGACAGGGAGGGCGCGCTCGATCTCCGCGTCGTCGAAGCGCGAGCTCGGCCCCTGGAGGGCGACGATGGCCTCGAGCTCGCCGCGCGCTGACCAGATGGGGGCTGCGATCGCAGTGAGGTCGGGCTCGCGCTCGCCGATCGCCTTCGCCCACCCCTGCTCGCGGACGCGCGCGATCTCCTCTGCGAGCGCTCGGGGGTCGGTGATCGTCCGTGGGGTGTACGGACGGAGCGGCCCCTCGGGGAGCTCCCGTCCGGAGAAGGCGAGCATGACCTTGCCTGCGGACGTCGCGTGGGCGATCGAGGGTCGGCCCAGGCGGGAGACCGGCTGCACCTGGTGGAGGCCGGGGACGAAGTCGACGGTGATCGCGTGCTCGTCGCCGGGCACGGAGAGCGTCGCCGTCTCCCCCGTCTCCTCGACGAGCGCCTGCAGGTGGGGGCGGGCGACCTCGCGGACGTCGAGCCGCGCGAGGAGAGCGTTCGCGAGGTGGACGATGCGCAGCCCGAGCCGGTAGCGACCCGAGGCGGGAACGCGCTCGACGAGCCCGGCGGCGACGAGCGTCCCGAGCTGGCGGGAGACGGTGCTCGGCGTCATCCCCGTGCGCCGTGCGATCTCGTTCGTCCCGAGCTCGCCACCCTCGGCGAGCGTGTCGAGGACTGCAAAGGCGCGCTCGGCAGCGCCGATTCGGCGGGTTGAGGGTTGACGCGTGCGGGACATGACTGGTAGGGTCATTGCGAATTTTGGCATACCGTTGCGAGCAGTGCAATAACCGGAATGTCGTTCCTCCTCGCCTGCCCCTTCTGCGGCCCCCGCCCCGTCGATGAGTTCGGGTACTTCGGAGAGGTCACCCGGCGACCGAAGGGGGACGCCACCCTCGCCGAGCTGACCGA
>JAVQXS010000070.1:0-7363 GCA_033578065.1 Thermoleophilia bacterium | reverse complement strand
CCCCTCGAGCGGGACAAGCGCGCCATGGACGCGGACCGTCGGCGGTGCCCCCGGCACGAGGTGGAGGTCGGAGGCGGCTGCCTCGACCATGCGCGCGAGGAGGTCGTCGATCGAGGTCGGCGGGACGTCCATGGACAGGGTGCGTATCGGCACGCCTCGTCGGCGCCTTGAATCGGGGATGGCGATCCCGGATCGGCCGTCACCTCGGCGGGAACTTGCTGTCCGCGCCTCCCCCGCGAATCACCCATTTTGGGGTAGGCCCCCTGCCGCGACCGCCCGATGCCTTGTCGGCAATCCGCGTCCCCCACCACTGCGGAAGGAGCGATCACATGATCCAGCGGATCCGGCAGCGACTCGACGCGAGCTCGGCGCAGGGCGGCTTCACGCTCATCGAGCTCCTCGTCGTGATCGTCATCATCGGCATCCTCCTCGCCATCGCGGTCCCGTCCTACCTCGGGTTCCGCGAGCGGGCGAACGACAGCGCGGCCCAGTCGAACGTCCGGGCGGCGCTCCCCGCCGTCGAGGCGTACTTCGCCGACAACGGCACGTACACCGGTATGGACCTCGCGGAGCTCCAGGCCATCGACCAGAACATCTCGCTCGATGGCGATCCGGACGTGACCGCCACGACGTACTGCATCCAGAGCACCGTCGGCGGCGAGACCTGGAGCATCTCGGGTCCTGGCAGCACGACGCCGACCGAGGCCTCCTGCTAGCGCCACGCGAGCGCGACGCGAAACGAGAGAGGGCGCGGAACCGCGCCCTCTCTCGTGTCCCCGATGCACGCGGTGCGGTCATCAAGGAGACGCGCGGTAAAGGGCTCCTCCTCCGCTGCCGATACCCACCCCGTGACCGCGACCCTGAGCGCTCCCGTTCGCGTCGCCGTCGTCGTCGGCCTCCTCGCCGCGACCGGACTCGTGGCGGCGTTCTCCCTCCTCGGAAGGACGGCCACCGGCGCCGAGCCAGCCGCCGCGCCGGTCGAGCGGCCAGCGACTCCACTGGCCGAGACGGCCACCGGCAGCGCTCCGACGCCGGCCGCGAAGCCGAGCGTGCCGCGCGCCCCAGCCACGGCGCGGAGCGGGCTTCCGGCGCCGGTCGCGGAGGCGCTCCGGGTGCGGAAGGTGGTGGTCGTGAGCCTCTACGTCCCGGGAGCCGACGTCGACTCCCTCGTGCGCAAGGAAGCGCGCGCCGGCGCCGCCACGGCGGGAGCGGCCTACGTCGCGATCCCGGCGACGAGCTCGAGGCTCGTCGCCCCCCTCGTCGCCAAGGCTGGCGTCCTCCCCAGCCCGGCCGTCCTCGTCATCCGCCGTCCTGGCCGGGTGGAGGCGACCTTCGGCGTCACCGACCGCGCCGTCGTCGCCCAGGCGGCGCTCCAGGCGAAGCGGTGAGCACCGTCGTCCAGGAGACCCCGGGGCGGGAGCTCTACGTGCGCCATGCACGCCTCGACGGACGATCAGTCGTCCTCCTGCGCGCGATCGACCAAGGCGTGCGCTGCGTCGTCGAGGTCGACGTCTGGCCGCGAAGCGGGGAGGAAGAGACGCCCCAGAAGGCCGGCCCCTACCCCTTCCCGAGCCCCGTCGAGGCGACCCGCTTCGTGACGGACGCGGTCGAGGCGCTCATCGCGCTCGGCTGCGAGGTCCGCGCCTCCTGAGCAGGACGCGCGAGGCGAGGCGAGCGAGCCGCTCTCGAGGCGCCCTCACGCTCCCCGAGAGGAGCCGTTCCCACGCTACGCGAGCACGCGCGCGAGCTCCTCGACCGAGGTGAGGCCCGCGGCGACCTTCTCCATGCCGTCGTCCCAGAGGGTGCGCATCCCCGCGGCCATGGCGGCGCGCTCGATCTCGTCGCGGCTCGCGTGCTGCACCGCGAGCGTCGCGATCTCCTCCGTCATGCGGAGGAGCTGGAAGACGCCGATGCGGCCCGCGTAGCCCGAGTGGTTGCAGCGCGGGCAGCCCTTCTTCCGGTAGAAGACCGCGCCCTCGTAGGCGGAGAGGCGTTCCGGCGAGACCCGCGCTTCGAGGAGGTCGAGCTCGGAGGGCTCGTACGCCTCGCAGCAGTGCGTGCAGAGCTTCCGCGCGAGGCGCTGCGCGAGCACCGCCGACACCGCCGCCCCCGTGAGGAACGGCTCGACGCCCATCTCCCCGAGCCTCGTGATCGTCGAGGGCGCGTCGTTCGTGTGGAGGGTCGAGAGCACGAAGTGCCCGGTGAGCGCAGCCTCGATCGAGATCTTCGCCGTCTCGACGTCGCGGATCTCACCGACCATGACGACGTCGGGATCGGAGCGGAGGATCGAGCGCAGCGCGGAGGCGAACGTGAGCCCGGCGCGCGGGTTGATCTGCACCTGGTTCACGCCAGCGAGCCGGTACTCGACGGGATCCTCGACCGTGATGATGTTGATCTCAGGGCGGTTGATGCGCGCGAGGCAGCCGTAGAGGGTCGTCGACTTCCCCGAGCCGGTCGGGCCGGTGACGAGGAGCGCTCCCGTCGGACGGCGGATGACCCGCTCGAGCTCCTCTCTCATCGCCTCGGAGAGGCCGAGCTCGACGAGCGTCGGCGGGCGTCGGGACTTGTCGAGGAGGCGCATGACGACCTTCTCGCCCTCGACCGTCGGGAGCGTGGCCACGCGGATGTCGAGCATGCGCCCGACCGTCGCCGCGGAGAGCGAGATGCGTCCGTCCTGCGGCTTCCGTCGCTCGGCGATGTCGAGCTTCGCGAGCACCTTCAGACGGGTGGTGACCCCGGACGCCATCCTCTTCGGGATGCGCTGCACCTCCCGGAGGACGCCGTCGACACGGAAGCGGACGACGAGCGCGTCCTCCTGGGGCTCGAAGTGGACGTCCGACGCGTTCTCCTCGGCTGCCTGGAACACGAGCGCGTTGACGAGCCGGACGAGCGGCCCGTCGGAGATGCCGTCGTCGACCTCGAGGTCGTCTCCCTCCTCGGGGCCCTCCTCATCGAGGGCGACGACGGTCGCCTCGACCGCGCGCGCGAGGCGCCTGAGCTCGGCGGCGATGTCCTCCCGCGAGGCGACCCCGAGCTCGAGCTGGTGCCGGGTCGCGAGGCGCAGCGCATCGATCGCATGGAGGTCGCCGGGATCCGCGACCGCGACCCTGAGGACGTTCTCCTCGAGGGCGTAGGGCACGGCTCGAGCGCGCTCGAGCGTCGGGAGCGGGATCGCCTGCGCGGCATCGAGCTGGACGCCGACGCTCGGCAGGTCGACGAGAGGGAGGTGGTGCCGCACGGCGAGCATGCGCGCCACCCCCTCGACAGGCGCGAGCTCCTCCTCGACGAGCGCCTGCGTGACCGAGGCACCGTCGCTCGTCCGCGCCCGCAGGCGCGCGAGCTCGCCCTCGGCGAGGAGCTCCGTCCGCTCGAGGATCTCGAGCACGAGGTCCGTCGTGTCCGTCGCGCCGAGCGCAGCGAACGGCTGGCCGGGAGCGTGCGGCGCAGGGTCCGCGGGCGTGGTCGTGGACAGGCTCGCTGCGGCGCTCGCATCCCTCATCGTTCCCTCAGGCGACTCATCGGCAGGAGGCCGCCATCGCTTGACCCGGCCGCGGCTCAGAGGAGCGGGACGGCCGCGAGGAGGCGCGGACCGAGGAAGAGCGAGACGACCGAGCTGGCGGCGAGGAACGGCGCGAGTGGAACCCCGAGACGCGACGAGCCGCTGTCGCCCCGAAGCGCCGTAGCGAGGACGAGCGCCGCGATGAGCGCGAGCACGCTGGCAGCGAAGGCGACGACGACCGCGCTGCCGAGCATCGCCCCCGCCAGGAGCGCCACCTTCGCGTCGTCGAGCCGCACGAGACGGGGAAGCGCGTGGACGCCGAGGGCGAGGGCTCCGCCGGCGGCGAGGGCAGAGAGCGCCCACTCGGCGCTCGGATCGATCGCTATCCGAGCGCCGAGGACGACCGCTGCCGACGGGAGGACGATCCGATCGGGCACGGCACGGCGCTGCGCGTCGATGGCGGAGAGGGCGACGAGGACGGAGCAGAAGCCAGCCGCGAGCAGCCCGTACGGCGTCGGGCCGTAGACTGCGACGCAGGCGACGACGAGCGCGGCGGTCAGCGCCTCGACGGCGGGGTAGAGCGGCGAGATGCGGCCGCGGCAGCGCCGGCAGCGCCCGCGGAGGAGGAGCCAGGAGAGGAGCGGGACGTTGTCGCGCCAGAGGATGGCCGAGCCACAGCTCCCACAGGAGGAGCGGGGGCGGACGAGCGAGCGCCCGTCGGGAACGCGGGCGACGACGACGTTGAGGAAGCTCCCGACCGCGAGCGCGGGGAGGGCGGCCGCAAGCGCCGCGGCGGCGTCCATCGAGGTCAGCTCCCGACGACGCGGAGGCCCGGGGGCGTCGCGCTCTCCTCGGCCCCAGCAGCCTCGACTAGGGCCGGAGGGCCAGCGGGCGGGCGGACCTCAGCATCGGCCGCGGCCTGCGGGGATCTCGCCGCTCGCAGCGCGCGGCCGAGCTCGATCTCGAAGTCGTGTCGCTGCGAGGCGGCTCTCGTCGCTGTCTCCTCGTCGATGAGCCCGCGGAGAACGAGGTCGATGAGGGAGTCGGAGAACGTCTGCATGTCGTAGAACTCGCCCTCTCCGATCGCCCTCGGAATCTCGTGCAGCCTCCCCTCGCGGACGAGCTCGGCGATGCGAGCGTTCGCCACCATCACCTCGACCGCCGGAACCAGCCCTCCGCCGACCCGAGGCAGGAGGCGTTGCGCGATGACGCCACGGAGGACCGCCGCGAGCGCCACCCTCACGGACTCCTCCCGCTCGGAAGGGAAGAGGTCGAGGAGGCGCGCGATCGTCTCGGCGGCGTCGAGCGTGTGCAGCGTCGAGAGTACGAGGTGGCCGGACTCGGCTGCCTGGAGCGCCACGGCGGCTGTCTCCTCGTCCCGGAGCTCGCCGATGAGGATGACGTCCGGGTCCTGGCGAAGCACGTGACGGAGCGCGTAGTGGAAGGCCGGCGTGTCGAGGCCGATCTCGCGCTGGTTGACGATGGAGAGGCGATCGGGATGCAGCACCTCGATCGGATCCTCGATCGTCACGATGTGGCGCCGCCGCGTCCGGTTGATGTGGTCGACCATCGCTGCGAGCGTCGTCGACTTCCCCGCTCCCGTGGCACCGACGACGAGGACGAGCCCTCGCTCCTCGTCGGCGAGCCGTCGAACGCCAACCGGTAGATGGAGCTCCTCGAAGCTCGGGATCACGCTCGGGACAAGCCGGAACGCGAACGACACGGCCCCTCGCTGACGGAACCCGGTGACGCGGAAGCGCGGGAGATCGCTCGGCACGTAGGCGATCTCGAGATCGCCCGTCTCGTCGAACTGCCGTCGCTTGAGAGGCGCCGCGGCCGTGAGGTGGTCGAGGATGAGATCGAGCTCGAGGTCGCTGAGCAAAGGTGCCTCCGCGAGAGGGACGAGCTCCCCATCGACACGGAGGACCGGCGGCGATCCGACCTTGAGGTGGATGTCGCTCGCGCCGAGCCGGAGCGCATGTGAGAGGAGCGCGTCGAGATCCATGTCCTGGGCTAAGGATCGGCAGCGTCGGCCTGGCGCTTGAAGCTCCGAGGGCCTCTCGTCCCGGCCTGCTACGTGCAGCGAGGAGCGTTGCGAAGCGTGATGGCGTCGACGAGCTCGTACCCCTCGCTCGGTCGATCGACCGGCCTGAGGTTGATGTTCACCCTGATCGACACGGCCGGGAGGTACCCCGCGGGGCAGGACGGCGCCGTTGGCCAGAGGTTCCCCTCCCAGTCCGCGGGCACCGGAGCGGTCGCGCTGTTCGACGGCCATCCGCTCCGAGGCGCCACGATGTGCTCGACCGCCAACGTCGAGCCGGGCCCGCCGTCGCACTGGGCGAGCACGGTGCCGAGGAACCGGTAGAGGCGCCAGGTTCCAGACCCGTCCGGAGCGGGGATCGTGCACCACTGGACGCCGGACGAGGTGGTCGTGACCGCGGGACACATCCCGGGCGACTGCGTGAGCGTCAAGGTGAAGCCACCGTAGGGGTTCTCCTGCGGCCCTTGGACGGCGCTCGCGCAGTGGATGTCGGTGCGCATCCGGTTGAGCGCGATGCGGGCGTTCTCCTGCGCCGTCGCCCGGCGCTTCGCGCTCGCCTCCGCGCGCAGCGCGGCTGTGAACGCTGTCGTCAGACCAGCCAAGACGACGCCGAGGATCGCGAGCACGACGAGGAGCTCGAGGAGGCCATAGCCCCCCTCGCCAGGGCGCAGAGGCCCAGGAGATCCGGCGCCGATCATCGAGCCGTGCATCGGCACGCGCTGCTCCGCGCTTGAGCGCACACGGCGTGCAAGCCGGCATCGAGGAATCCCCCGAAAGGTGGACGACAGGGCCGCCGATGACCCCGAACTAGTGAGGAAGCGCCGCGACGTCCCGGGCGGACGCGGCGTCTCCAGCAATGCGGCTACTCCTGCGAGCACTCATCGAACCTCTGCGGGCTGCCGGCGCCGGCGAGCGAGGCACGGCGCTCCCCCTCGCCGTCGTCGCCTCGGCCGTGCTCGCGATCTCGACCGCAGCGCTCACGACGCTCATGGTGTCGGGACAGAGCTCGGCGACGCGCAGCCGCGACGCCGTGCAGGCGGTGAGCGTCGCCGAGGCAGGGCTCCACAACGCCCTCTCCGTCATCAGCCAGGCGGACCCGAACGGGACGATGGCGGCTGGCTCGAGGCTCGGCCCGACGACCTTCACGCTCGACGGCGCCACGGGGACGTACTCCGCGACGAAGGCCTCCGCCACGCGTTGGACGGTCTCGTCGACCGGGACGTCACCGGACGGAGAGGTCACGCGCAGGCTCGAGCTGACGATCGAGGCGCAGGCCTCGACCTCCGGCACCCCCGCCTCCCCCGCGTACGGCTACGGCTTCTTCGTCGGCAGCGACACCGGATGCACCTCGACCTCGGGCAACGCGACCATTCGCGTCCCGATCTTCGTGCGGAACAGCCTCTGCGTCTCCGGCAACACGACGATCGAGGAGCCGACGTCGTCCCCGGGCGGCACGCTCACCGTGTACATCGGAGGCACCTTCACGGCGAGCGGGAACGCCAGGGTGGGCTCGTCGTCGAAGAGGATCGGGTCCTTCACGGCAGTCGGGGGCTGCAAGTACAACGGCACCGCGTACATCTGCAGCAACTCTTCCCAGTCGCGCGTCTGGGCGAACACGTACTCGTCCACGCCCTCTACGATCACGAAGCCGCCCGTCGACGCAGCCGCCGTCTACGCGAGCGGACGGTGGAACACCCCGTCCTGCACCACCGGTTCCTTCGTCTTCGACAACAACACGACGCGGAACGGGAGCCTTGGCACCGTCGATCTCCTCCAGAACAACGGCCGGCCGAGCTTCGACTGCACCGTGTACGGATCCGACG
>JAVQXS010000069.1:0-7417 GCA_033578065.1 Thermoleophilia bacterium | reverse complement strand
CTCACCGAAGCCTGGCAGGCTCCTGTCTTCCAGCTCACGGTGACGGCGAATGCCTCCGAGCTCGTCGCGACTCGGGACCGGATGGTCGAGCTCGTCCGCGACGGTGAGGTGAAGCCGACCGTCTCCGACCTGCTCACGAAGCTCGTGGCCGCCGCGCTCGTCCGACACCCCGCCGTGAACGCCCTGTACGTGGACGGGGCGATCCATCGCTACTCGACCGCGCGCATCGGCATCGCCGTCGCCGCTCCGAGCGGGCTCGTGGTTCCGGTGATCTGGGAGGCGGAGCGACGCTCCGTCCAGGAGATCGCGGTCGCCCGCGCGGACGTCGTCGCCCGAGCCCGTGAGGGGACGCTCCAGCTCGCTGACCTCGAAGGGGGCACGTTCACGATCTCGAACCTCGGCATGTACGGGATCGAGGAGTTCGTCGCCGTCCTCAACCCGCCGCAGGTCGCCATCCTCGCCGTCGGCGCGATCGAGGAGCGCCCGCTCGTCGTCGACGGCGCCCTGACGGTCGCCCCCGCGCTCACGCTCACGCTCACCTGCGACCACCGAGCCCTCGACGGCGCGGAGGGAGCGGAGTTCCTCCGCACGGTGAAGCGGTTCGTCGAGACGCCTGCGCTCGCCCTCTAACGGGGTATGGTCATCCGCCGCGGCAGCCGTCAGGACGCTCGCTTCCTGCGGGACATGCTCCACCATGCCTACTACTGGCGCGAGCGCGATCCCGACGAGGGTCCCGGCCCGGTCGCGCGGTACGTGAAGGGGTGGGGGAGACGCGGGGACACCGCGCTGATCGCGATCGAGGACGGCTTCCCGGTCGGTGCGGCCTGGTATCGCCTCTTCCGCCGCGAGCAGCCGGGCTACGGGTTCGTCGACGAGCAGACGCCCGAGCTCGCGATCGCCGTCGTGCCGAGCCGCCGCGGCCGCGGGATCGGCGATGCCCTCCTCGAGGCGCTCGTCGAGCGGGCCCGCGCGGACGGGTACGCGGCGCTCAGCCTGAGCGTCGAGGCGGGGAACGAGGCACTCCTTGCCTTCTACGAGCGCCACGGCTTCCACCGCGTCGCGGACGACGGCGGGGACACCGTCACCATGCTCCGCCGGCTCTGAGCAGCGAGACGATCGAGCGCCGCTTGGGCGCTCGGCTAGGATCGGCCGGACTCGACCGGACGGAGAAAGGACGCGAGGACGATGGACGTCGACGTCGCGGTGCTCGGCGGAGGGCCCGCTGGGTACACAGCAGCGATCCGTGCCGCACAGCTCGGAGCGCGCGTCGCCTGCATCGAGAAGGAGCCCGCGCTCGGGGGGACGTGCCTGCGGGTCGGGTGCATCCCGACGAAGGCCTGGGTGCAGACGGCGCACGCGCTCCACGCCGCGCGAGAGGTCGATCCCCGGCTCGGCGTCCGCGCCGGTGAGCCTGCGCTCGACTTCGCGCAGGCGAACGCCTGGAAGGAGGAGGTCGTCTCCCAGATGACGCGAGGGGTCGCCTCGCTCCTCGAGGCGAACGGCGTCACCTGGGTGCAGGGCACGGGGCGATTCGTGGACGCGCGGACGATCGCCGTCGAGGGCCAGGAGGGCGTCACCTTCCGGAGCGCGATCATCGCCACCGGCTCGTACCCCGTGCGGCCGCCCATCCCGGGCCTCGACTCGCCGCGCTGCGTCGACTCGACCGGGCTCCTCGCGCAGACCGAGGTGCCCCGTCGGCTCGTCGTTCTCGGGGGAGGGATCATCGGCTGCGAGTTCGCCTCCATCTTCGAGCGCTTCGGGAGCGAGGTGACGATCATCGAGCTCCTCGACTCGCTCATCCCGCAGGAGGACGCCGAGGCGACGAAGGAGCTCCTGCGAGCGTTCCGGCGGCGTGGCATGACGGTGCACCTCGGCACTCGGTGCACGGGCGTCGAGGACACCGGCGAGGAGCTCCTCGTCCGCTTCGGGGACGGACAGGTGGTCGCCTGCGACCTCATGCTCGTCTCTGTCGGGCGCGCGCCGCTCGTGGACGGGATCGGCCTCGAGGCCGCCGGCGTCGCCTACGACCCGCGCACGGGCATCTCCGCAGACGAGCGTCGCCGCACCTCGGTGCCGCACCTCTACGCGGCGGGGGACGTCGCCGGCTACTGGCAGCTCGCCCACACCGCGTACCGTGAGGGAGAGGTCGCGGCCGAGAACGCGGCCGGCCACGAGGCGGCGGTCGGCGACCCCGCGGTGCCCCGCCCCATCTACACCGATCCCGAGATCGCGGCTGTCGGGCTCACCGAGGCCGAGGCTCGCGAGCGGTACGGGGACGACAGGATCGCGATCGGCAAGTTCCCGTGGGTGGCGAGCGCGCGCGCCGTGATGTCGGGAGAGGCGACCGGCTGGGTGAAGACGATCCACGAGACGACGTACGGGGAGCTCCTCGGCGTCGTCATCGTCGGCCCGCGCGCGACGGACCTCATCGAGGCCGCGGTCGTCGCCCTCGACGCCGAGTCGACGATCGAGACGATCGCGGACGGCGTGGCCGCCCACCCGACGCTCGGCGAGGGGCTTAAGATCGCGGCGCAGGCGGCGCTCGGGCGGGCGATCGACCTCCCACCCCGCCGGCGCGCGTAGCGCTCCAAGCGGTTACCCTCGGGCCATGGTCTTCCGCACGCGGGACGCGCTCGTCGGCTACCTCGCGCTGCGGACGTTCCGGCTCCTCCGTCGTCGGCGCGCCGGAGCACGCCGCGCGGAGTGGGTGGCCGGGGCCGCGGTCGCCCTCGCCGCTCTCCTCGCAGTCGGCGCTGCGATCGCGCGCCGGCGCGGCGTCTTCCGGAGGGGTGTGGGAACCGGAGCCCAGCCGGGAGGCCGCGAGATGGCCGGCGGAGCCCCCGACGGAGCGGCGCACCGCGAGCCCTCCTGCGCGACGTGAGCGGCGGGGCGAGCAGCGGCCCGTCGGACCTCATCCGTCCCGCGCTCGCGGGTCTCGTGCCCTACGAGCCGGGGAGGCCGGTGGAGGAGGTGCAGCGCGAGCTCGGCCTCGAGCGCGTCGTCAAGCTCGCCTCGAACGAGGGCCCGTTCGGGCCCTTCCCGGCGGCGCTCGAGGCGCTCGAGCGGACGCGGGGGGAGCTGAACCGCTACCCCGACGGCGGCGCGTGGCGGCTCCGCCACGCCCTCGCCGACCTCCATGGAGCGCGCTTCGAGGAGGTGACGGTCTGCGCGGGGGCGGACGCGGTCATCGGCTACGTCGCGCTGGCGACCCTCGACCCGGGCGACGAGATCGTGACGGGCTGGCCGTCCTTCCCGAGCTACGTCCTCGACGCGATGAAGCTCGGAGCGACCCCCGTCCGCGTCCCTCTCCGCGAGGAGCGCTTCGATCTCGAGGCGATCCTCGACGCGATCACGCCGCGCACGAAGCTCGTCTTCGTCGCGGCGCCGAACAACCCCACGGGGACGACGAGCACCCGCGACGAGCTCGACGCGTACTTCGCGCGCGTTCCGCCCCACGTGCTCACCGTCCTCGACCAGGCGTACTTCGAGTACGTCGATGATCCCTCCTACCCGGACGGGATCGAGGAGTACTTCAAGGCTGGACAGCGGGTTCTCGTGCTGCGCACGTTCTCGAAGCTGTACGGCCTCGCCGGGCTCCGCGTCGGCTACGGCGTCGGTCCGGAGGAGGTCATCGGCGCGATCGGCAAGGTGCGGCGTGCCTTCGACGTGACGTCGGCGGGCCAGGAGGCGGCGCTCGCGAGCCTCGGTGACGAGGCAGAGGTCGCGCGCCGACGCGAGGCCAATGCGCGGGCGCGGGCGCTCCTGCACGAGGTGCTCGAGCGCCGCGGCTTCGCGATCGCGGGCCCCGCGGTCGCGAACTTCCTCTTCTGTCGCGTGGGGGATGCGGCCGCGCTCGACCGCGCGCTCCTCGAGCGGGGCGTCGTCGTCCGCCCGATGGGGGCCTTCGGCGCGCCGGATGCGCTGCGGATCACGATCGGCACGCCCGAGGAGATCGCGTTCCTCGATGCCGCCCTCGATGGAGCGCTCGCGGCTGTCCGGTAGGAGGGCGAGCATCGGGGGCGAAGATCGCTATCCTCCTCGCGTGAGCGGGCGCCGGGCACGGCGCTCGTCGGCTGTATGCGAACGACTCTGAAGAGAGGCCTCGGGCGCGCCGCGCCCCCCACCGGCAACGGGAAGCCCGTCCTCCCCCCGGGCGCGCTCTCGCCGGTCAGCGTCTACCGCCAGCCACCGCCGCCCCGCCGCTCGACGCTCGCGACAGTCGGGAGGATGTCGCTCTGGCTTGCAGTGGCTGCTGTCGTCCTCGCGGCAGGGATCGCCGGCGGAGCGTACCTCTACTTCCACGAGTCGGTGGCTGCGGTGGCGGCGCGCACGCCTGCGGTGAAGCAGGCCGCGAAGAAGCTCTCGGTGCCGCTTCCGGGGCAGCCCGCGATCGCCCTCGTCATTGGCTACGACCGTCGCTCCGACGACCCTGAGGACGCGCCGAGCCGCTCGGACACGCTCATGCTCGTCCGCGCCGACCCGAGCACCGACTCGATCTCGCTCCTCTCCTTCCCGCGCGATCTCACGGTGACGATCCACTGCCCGGGTCGGGCGCCCTTCACGGACCGGATCGCGCACGCGTACTCCTACTGCGGTCCCCAGGGGTCCCTCGCGACGGTGCAGGAGCTGACGGGCCTCCCTGTCAACTACCTCGTCATGGTCGACTTCCGAAGCTTCCGGCAGATCGTCGATCGCCTGGGCGGGGTCTGGCTCGACATCGACCGCCGCTACTTCAACGACCGTGGCGGACCGACGGGGTACGCGACGATCGACCTCCAGCCCGGGTACCAGAGGCTCGACGGGCGGAAGGCGCTCGACTACGTGCGCTACCGGCACACGGACTCCGACCTCTACCGCGTCGCCCGCCAGCAGCAGTTCGTGCGGGCGTTCCGCGGACAGGTGCAAGCGCGCTTCGCGCCGACGGCGCTCCCGAAGGTCGTGGATGCCATCACGAGCAACGTCGAGATCGCGCAGGGAGGTGGCCGTAACGTCGACGGGCGCACGGTCCTCTCGTACGCGCTCTTCGCGTACGGGCTCCCGCGCGGTCGGATCTTCCAGACGCGGATCGAGGGCCTCGAGGGCTTCGCGGAGCTCACGACGTCGTCCGAGAACATCCAGCGCGCCGTCGAGGCGTTCACCCACCCGGACGTCGAATCCGCGCGCAAGGCCGCCGCCTCCGCGCTCGGCGAGAAGCTGCGCGCCGCTGCGCCCCCTCCGCGGTCGACGACGATCACCGTCTTGAACGGGAACGGGATCGCCGGCTCCGCCTCGACGGCGAGCTACCTCCTCGGGCAGCGGGGGTACGAGATCGTCATGCCGCCGAACGGCCTGCCCGCGAACGCGCCGAGCTTCGACTACTTCCGGACGCAAGTCCACTACGATCCCTCCCAGCGCGGGGCCCGCCGAGCAGCGGAGGAGGTCGCGAACCTCTTCGGCTCGGCCGAGGTGAAGCGTCTGCCGGCAGCGCTCTCGCGGCTCGCGAACGGCGCCATGCTCACGGTGGTCGTGGGCTCGACCTTCCATGGGACGCTCGCGCCCGCGCCGATCGACGAGACGCCGCCGCGTGAGAGACCGAACGTCACCCCAGGGGCCCGTGCCGCGCTCGAGCTCCTGCGCGACCGCCGCGAGAAGGTCGACTTCCCGCTCATGGTGCCGACGGTGATCGAGCGCAGCTCGTGGATCGACTCCGAGACCCCCGTCCGCGTGTACTGGATCGACGAGGGCCGGGAGCACAAGGCGCTCCGGCTCGTGTACCGCACGAGCTCGAACGAGTACTGGGGCGTGCAGATGACGACGTGGGAGGACGCGCCAGCGCTCGCGGAGAAGAGCATGACGCGGCGCATCGGGGGCCGGACGTACGACCTCTACTTCAACGGCCCGAGGCTCCACATGGTCGTCCTCCGGACGCCACGCGCGCGCTACTGGGTGGTCAACACCCTGCTCGACCGACTCTCGAACGAGACGATGATCGCGATCGCCAAGGGGCTGCGACCCTTGGGCGCGGTGCAGTAGGTCGGTGCGCGTCGCCGTCTTCGGTGCCGGGTACGTTGGGCTCGTCACCGGGGCCTGCCTCGCCGATCTCGGCCACGAGGTCGTCGTCCGCGACGTCGACGAGGGGAAGATCGCGAGCCTGCGTGCCGGTCGCATCCCGATCCACGAGCCGGGCCTCGACGAGGTGGTGGCCCGTGCCGGGGAGCGACTGCGCTTCACGACGGAGGTCGGGGAGGCGATCGGGGGGGCCGACGTCCTCTACGTCGCCGTCGGCACCCCACCCACCGTCTCCGGCGACGCCGATCTGTCCGCCGTGTGGACGGTCGTGGACGAGCTTCCGCGCGTCGACCGCCGGCTCGTGCTCGCGATGAAGAGCACGGTGCCCGTCGGTACCGGTCGCAGCGTCCGTCACCGGCTCGACGAGCGCGGGCTCGAGAACGTCGGCTACGTCTCGAATCCCGAGTTCACCGCCGAGGGGACAGCGGTTCGCGACTTCCTCCACCCTGATCGCATCGTCATCGGCTCCTTCGAGGACGAGGACGCCGAGCTCGTCGCCGAGCTCCACCGGGGAATTGAGGCTCCGATCATCCGCTGCGATGTCGCCTCGGCGGAGATGATCAAGCTCGCGGCGAACGCCGCGCTCGTCACCCGCATCTCCTTCATCAACGAGATCGCGAACGTCTGCGAGATGACGGGGGCGGACGTGGAGACGGTCGCGCATGGCATCGGGCTCGACCGGCGGATCGGGCCGGCGTTCCTCCGGGCCGGCATCGGCTACGGGGGGAGCTGCTTCCCGAAGGACTCGCTCGCGCTCAAGCAGCTCGCGGCGAGCTCCGGCTACCACTTCCAGCTCCTGAGCGCGGTCATCGAGGTGAACGAGCTCCAGAAGCGGCGCGTCGTCGGGAAGCTCGAGCGTCTCCTCGGATCGCTCCGCGGCAAGCGGGTGGCGCTCCTCGGGCTCGCCTTCAAGCCCGGCACCGACGACATGCGCGACGCGCCGAGCCTCGTCCTCGCGGGGCGCCTGCTCGCCGAAGGGGCACGAGTGGTCGCCTGGGATCCGGTCGCGGACGGCGCCGCCCACCTCGACGGCGTCGAGATCGCAGAGACGGCGATGGCGGCGCTCGAGGGCGCGGACGCGGCTGTCGTCGTCACCGAGTGGCCGGAGATCGCGGAGCTCGACTGGCCGGAGGTGGCGCGGAGAATGGCCCAGCCCGTGCTCGTCGACGGGCGCAACCTCCTCGACCCAGCGGCGATGCGCGCCGCCGGCTTCCTCTACGAGGGCATCGGGCGCGGGTCCGCGGGGTGAGCCTGCCAGCCGTCATCCTCGTCGGTGGGCAGGGCACGCGCCTGCGTCCGCTCACCGACCGCACCCGGAAGGACATGCTTCCGCTCGTCGATCGCCCCCTCCTCGCCTTCACCTTCGAGC
>JAVQXS010000068.1:0-7418 GCA_033578065.1 Thermoleophilia bacterium | reverse complement strand
GGAAGAAGCTCTGCTCGATCGCGGGGATGACGCCGCCGAGCTCGGCGATGCGGTCGAAGTACTCGTACGCCTGCGCCTCGAGCTCGCTCGTCAGGTGCTCGAGGTAGTAGGAGCCGCCGAGCGGGTCGATCGTGTTCACGACCCCCGACTCGTGCGCGATCACCTGCTGCGTGCGCAGCGCGAGGCGCGCGGCCGCCTCGGTCGGCAGCGCGAGCGCCTCGTCGTAGGAGTTCGTGTGCAGGCTCTGGGTGCCGCCGAGCACGGCGGCGAGGGCCTCGATCGCCGTGCGCACGATGTTCACCTCCGGCTGCTGCGCGGTGAGCGAGACGCCGGCCGTCTGCGTGTGGAAGCGCAGGAGGAGCGAGCGCTCGGAGCGGGCCCCGTAGCGCTCGCGAAGCTCGCGCGCCCAGATCCGGCGCGCCGCGCGGTACTTCGCGATCTCCTCGAAGAAGTCGAGGTGGGCGTTGAAGAAGAAGGAGAGCCGGGGCGCGAAGTCGTCGATCGCGAGCCCCCGCTCGAGCGCCGCCTCGACGTAGGCGAAGCCGTTCGCGAGCGTGAAGGCGAGCTCCTGGGCGGCGGTCGAGCCCGCCTCCCGGATGTGGTAGCCGGAGATCGAGATCGGGTGGAAGAGCGGCATCTCCGCCGTGCAGAACTCGATCATGTCCGTGACGAGCCGCATCGAGGGCTCGGGCGGGAAGATCCACTCCTTCTGCGCGATGTACTCCTTCAGGATGTCCGTCTGCGCCGTGCCGCGGAGGCGCTCGCGGGGGACGCCTTGGCGCTCGCCGACGCAGATGTAGTAGGCGAGGACGATCGCCGCCGGCGAGTTGATCGTCATCGAGGTCGAGACCTCGCCGAGCGGGATGCCCGCGAAGAGCGTCTCCATGTCGGCGAGCGAGTCGATCGCCACCCCCTCGCGCCCGACCTCGCCCTGCGCGCGCGGGTGGTCGGAGTCGTAGCCCATGAGCGTCGGCATGTCGAAGGCGGTCGAGAGCCCCGTCTGCCCGTGCTCGAGGAGGTAGCGGAAGCGGGCGTTCGTCTCCTCCGCCGTCCCGAAGCCGGCGAACTGGCGCATCGTCCACAGCCGCCCCCGGTACATCGACGGATACACGCCGCGCGTGAACGGGTACTCGCCCGGGTAGCCGAGGTCCCGCTCGTAGTCGATCTCGACGTTCTCGGGGGTGTAGAGCGGCTCTGGCTCGAGCCCCGAGATTGTCGTCAGCAGCTCGTCGGAGCGCTCCGGCGCGGCCGCGTAGACGCGCTCGCGCCACTCGCGGACCGAGCCCGACGCGCGGGAATCCTCGGTCGTCGCCATCGGCCGCATTGTAGGCCGCCGGGTTGCAGCCTCCCGCCGCCCGAGCCGTCGTCGATGCCTGAGACGAGGGATAGCCGCGGGCGACGCCGTGTCCGACCTCGCCCGTGTGACTCCTCTGCGGCTCACCCTCGCGGCCACCGCCGGCCTCCTCGCGCTCGCCGCGCTCGTCGGCGCCTCCGCCTCGGCGAGCGCCGGCCCCCGGGCATGCACGGCGAGCGTCTCCGGCTACACCTACGCAGGCCACCAAGCGACGTACCGTGGCCACGGCGTCCGCGCGACGATCACGGCGCTCCAGCCACCGCGCGTCCGCTCCGGTCACGTCGCTGGCTGGGTGGGGGTCGGCGGACCCGGACAGGGGCCGAACGGCGCCGACGCTTGGATCCAGGCCGGGATGGCCTCCGTTCCCGGTGCCGCCCCCTTCAGCTACGTCGAGATCGCCCGACCGGGGAGCGAGCGCCCCGAGCTCCGTGTCGTCGAGGAGGGACTCGCCCCAGGTCGGCCGCACCGCTTCGCAGTCCTCGAGATGGGGCGTCGACCGGGCTGGTGGCGCGTGTGGATCGACGGGCAGCCGATGACCGAGCCGATCCTCCTGCCCGGCTCGCACGGGCGCTGGGCGCCGATCGCGACCGCGGAGAGCTTCGCCGAGAGCCCTTCGGCCTGCAACGCGTTCTCCTTCCGCTTCGAGGGGGTCGCCGTCTCGTACGGCGGCGGCGGATCGTGGCGCCCCTTCGTCTCCGGACACCGGTTCCTCGACGCCGGCAACGAGCTCCGTCAGCTCGCCTCCGCCGAGTCGCGGCGCGGCGTCTACGCGCGCAGGCTCTCGAGCGTGAACGTCGCGCAGGGCCCCCTCCCCTACGCCTTCCTCGCCCGCTCCGGATCGTGAGGGCGGCGGCCGCCGCGTCAGGCTAGGGGACGATCTTCACCGGCGTGCCGAGGGGGACGCGCGGCTTGAGGAAGAGGATGTCGCGGTTGTGGAGGCGGACGCACCCGTGCGAGACGGCCTGCCCGAGGAGCTCGGGCCACGGTGTCCCGTGCACGCCGACGATCCCGCCGCCCGGCCAGTCGGTGAGCCTCGAGTACGCGCTCGTCTCGAACGCGTACGCGCCGAGGATCGCCCACTCCGGATCGATCGTCGGGTCGAACTTCCACGTGACGTAGAAGAGGCCGGACGGGGTCTCCGCTCCCGGCTTGCCGACCGCGACCTTCCCCGTCCGCAGGAGCCGGTCGCCGACCCAGAACTCGAAGCGGCGCTCGCCGCGGTAGATGACGAGCCGCTTGCGCACAGGGCGGAGCTCGACCGCGGAGGCGCGCACCCACCCCGTCTGGCCGTTCGGGCGGCCGGGGTACGTGATTCGGTACCAGGCGGGCGTCCCGTCGACCCGCGCTCGCACCTCGAGCGCGAGGACGTAGAGAGGCCGGAAGTCCGGCCGGAACTGGCGGAGGACAGCGACGCGCCGGGAGCTGCGGGTCGGCCTCGCGTACACGGGGACGCGAAGGCTCGTGAGCGTCCCCGCCCCGACGGCGCGCACCTCCGAGGCGCGCAGCGAGCCTGCGTCGGCGGGCCCGCTCCCGACGAGGGTGAGGGCAGCCGCGGCGAGCGCGACGAGGGCAGCGGCGCCGAGCAGCGAGCCCCGATCCCTCCGCGCGAGGTCACCCGCGAGGCTGGGAGCGCGCGCTCCCCGGCGACCCTCTCCGACTGCTCGCTCCATACCGATCGCTCCTCGACTCGGGCCCGGGAGCCGGGGGGCGACCGCAGCCACCCCCCGGCTCAGCGCGGGGCGCCCTCCTCCCCCGCTAGCCCGTCACGGGCGGGAGGAACACCCCCACCGCCCCGATCCGCTTCGCGCCGCAGATCTCGCGGTTCCGCTCCTGCGCGGTGATCGTGAGGATCCCCGCCCGCCGCGGGTTGATCGTGACGACTGCGACGCCCCGCTCGTTCGTCCGCCCCGTCCTCGCGACGCCGGGACCGCGGATGACGACCCTCACGCCCGGCATCCGCTTCTTGCCGGCGGTGACGAGCGTGCGCACGCGATCGGGCTTCCCGTCCGCGGTCACGCTCGAGGGCGAGACGGTGAGCGCAAGGCAGATGTCCGCTGCCACCGCTGGCGGCTTCGGCCTCGAGGGCTTCGACGGCCTCGAGGGCGGCTTGAGCGGCGCCGGCACGACCGTCTGCGCGGAGTCGGTGTTGTCGGCCGGGTTCGTCTCGCGGCCGCCCTGGCCGCTCACCGTCGCCGTGTTCACGTGCGTGCCGGTCGCGGTCGCACGACCGGTGACGGTGACGGTCACGACCTGGCCGGGCGCGATCGTGCCGAGGCTGCAGGTCACGAGCGCAGCCGTCACCGTGCACGTGCCTTGCGACGCGCTCGCCGACTGGTACTGCACGCCCGCGGGCGCGGGGTCGGCGAGCTGGACGCTCGTCGCCGTGTCCGGGCCGCGGTTCGTCACGGTCAGCGTGTACGTGACCGTCCCGTTGAGCGGGGTCGGCGAGGTCGCCGTCTTCTCGACGACGAGGTCGATGAGGCGCGGCGTGATGTCGACCCTCGCGTCGTCGGAGCCGGACACCGGGTTGCCCGAGGCATCGACCCCGCTCGCCCTCACGACGTTGACGTGCGAGGTGCCGCCCGCGCCCGTGACGTTGCGCGTGAACTGGCAAAAGGTCGACGCGCCCGGCGCGAGGCTCACGGGAACGTCGAAGCACCCACTGCCGCCCGCGTCGTCGAGGTCGCCGAAGCGGTCATCGACGACGTTCTCGATCCTCACGAGCACCTCCGACACGTTCCGGATCGTCACCGTGTACGTCACCGAGCCGCCCGGCTCCTTCACCGACGTCGGGCTCGCAGACTTCGAGACCTGGATCGCCCCGATCCCCTTCGGGACGTCGTTGTTCGTGATCGTGCAGGTCGCCGAGCCGCCGTTCGGGATGACGACGTTCGAGCAGCCTGAGTACGTCGTCGTGTACCCCTGAGCCGCGACCTCGATCACCGTGTAGGTGCCGGCGTCGAGGACGAGGACGTTCTCGCCGTCGACCTCGAACGGCTGGGCCGCGCTGCCGTTCAGCTGGAAGGAGAAGTCGCTCGCGGTCTTCGTCCCGCCGTCGTCGTTGACGACGACCTTCCTCACGATCAACGTCGCAGGCCTGTCGTCGTTCGTGATCGTGCAGGTCGCCGACTCGCCCGGCGTGAGCGTGAGCTCGCTGCCGCTCAGGGAGCCGCCGTCGCACGTCCACTCGCTCGCCTCGTAGCCGGAGGGGCCAGACTCGGAGAGCACGTACGTGCCAGCGTCGACCTCACCCTCAGCGCCGCCGGCGCCCGTGAGCACCGTCGGACCGTCAGCCCGGAGCGTGAAGTCCCTGGCCGCGGCCGTGCCGCCGTCGTCGTTGACGACCTCCTTGACGAGCGTGAGGCGGGCCTTCTCCTCGGCATTCGTGAAGGTGCACGTCACCGTCTCGCCCGCGGAGAGCTCAATCGCGGACGGCTCAGAGCCGTCGTCGCACGTCGCGTCCTCGAGCTCCCACCCCTCGACGGGAAGCTCGGCGACGGAGTACGTCTCGGGCCGGAGCAGCGGGGAGACGTGCTCCTCGCCATCCGCGAGGGTGAAGTTGTCCTCGCCCCAGCTCGGATCGAACCCGAAGCGCTCCTTGGCGCCCTCGGGATCGGTGACCTTGCGCACGACGATCGTGCCGAGCTTCGTGTTCTCGAAGACGCACGTCACCGCCTCGCCCGCGGAGAGCTCGATGGCGCTCGGATCGGAGCCGTCGTCGCAGACGGCCGAGGTGAGGTCCCACCCCTCCGGCACGTCCTCGGAGACCGAGTACGTCCCGGCCTCGAGGCCGTCGAGGACCTCCTGCTCGCCGTCGGCGAGGGAGAAGCTCGCCGAGCTCGCGCCGGAGACCTCCCCCTCACCCTCCGACGAGGAGCCCGCGGGGCCGAACGTGAACTCGAACTTCGTCTCGTCACCGGCGGGGTTCGTGCGCTTCTTCACGATGATCGTCCCCGGCTCGGGCTTGCGTTCCACATTGCGGAAGGTGCACGTGACGACGGTGCTCGCGGGGAGCTCGATCTCGCTCGGGTCGTCGCCGTTCGAGCACGTCGCCGACTCGAGCTCCCAGCCTTCGACGGGCAGCTCCCGTACGGAGTACGTCCCGGGCCGGAGCGGCCGAGAGACGTGCTGCTCGCCGTCCGCGAGGGCGAAGTTGTCCTCGCCCCAGCTCGGATCGAACCCGAAGCGCTGCTCGGCGCCCTCGGGGTCGGTGACCTTCCGCACGATGATGAGGCTGCGCTTCGTGTTCGTGAAGACGCAGGTCACCAGCTCGCCTGGATCGACCCGGTAGGTGGCCGTCCGCTGCTCGTTGTCTCCCGAGGAGTCCCCGTCGTCGCAGACGATCTCGACGTCCCAGAAGGCGCGCTCGACCTCGGTCACCGTGTACGTGCCGGGAGCGACCCTCCTCGACGCCGACTCGCCGTCGCCGAGCCTGGCCTCGATCGCGCCCGTGAAGACGAACGGCCCACCCGGGGGACGGTAGCCGTCGGGCACCGTCTGCTTCTCGACGACGATCTCGCCATCCTCGACGTTGACGAACGTGCAGGTGACGGTCTCGCCAGCGGAGAGCCCGATCGCGGACGGGCTGGAGCCGTCGTCGCAGCTCGCGCGCTCGAGGCTCCAACCCTCGGGCACCGACTCGGAGACCGAGTACGTCCCGGGCCGGAGGAGGCCCGAGTCAGCCTCGCCGCCGTCCGCGAGCGTGAACGAGCCCCAGCTCGCCGTGAACGAGAACTTCTCGTTTGCGCCCTCGGGCTTCGTCTCCTTCCGGACGACGATCCTCCCGCGCTTCGTGTTCACGAACGTGCAGGTGACCGTCTCGCCCGCCTGGAGGCTGATCGCGCTCGGCGGCGAGCCGTCGCTGCACGTCGCGGAGGTGAGGTCCCACCCGGTGGGCACGGTCTCGGAGACCGCGTACGTCCCGGGGCTCAGGTTCCTCGCCTCCTTCGTGGCGCCATGGGAGAGGGAGAAGTCACCGGCGAAGCTCGAGGTGAAGGCGAAGGAGTGCGGATCCCCTGCCGGCTCGGTTCGCTTCTCGACGACGATCGTGCCCTTCGCCGAGTAGCAGAAGACGATGTGGCTGAGTCCGTAGTACTTGCCGCTGTTCGGGTTCACGGGCGCGTGGAGCCCAGTGTCCGAGGTGACGGCTGGGTCGTAGACGTACTTGTTCGAGACGGGACCGCCCTTGACGAAGACCGTCACGATCGGCAGGTTCGACGAGAAGTCGAAGGTCTCGCCCGCCGACGTGTCGTTCACCGTGACCGTCACGGAGAGCGTGCCGTCCCCGACCGTCCCGCTTTCCACGGGCTCGTACTTCCAGCCCACGGATCCCGTCGGACAGTCGCGGGTCTGGGGATTGGTCGGTCCGGGAACCGGCTCGACCCGGCTCGCGCTCGCGAACGTCGCCACGAGAAGCCCAAGGACGAGCACGAGCGTGCCGACGAGCACGACGCGCAGCGAGCCGACCCCCGGGGGTCTCCCCGGCCGCTCTCCGCGCGCGGGCGAGTCCCAGAATCCCATCTCCAGCTCTCCCTTCGTCTCCGTTCTCGCCTGAGCGTTCCGTCACTCACCTTCCGGAGTAGAGACACTCAGGCTTCGGTCTCCAGTCCTTGCGCCAGAGCGTATCCCCCTCTAGGGGCACGGTAAATCCCTCGTCCGAGTGTCTAGACGGACGGCCAGGGTGAGCCACATCCCTTGGCCGGGGCGCGAGCGTCCCCCGTACGAGGGAACCCGAGCGCGTCCCGACGATCCCGTCCCGGAGCTGTGCCACACTGCCCGTCGATGCGAGTCGTCATCGCCGACGACCACCGGCTCGTCCTCGACGGCATCCGCCGCGCGCTCGAGGCCGACGGCGGGTTCGAGATCGTGGGCGAGACGCAGTCGGGGACGCAGGTGCTCCCGCTCGTCGCACGGGAGCGTCCCGACCTCGTCCTCCTCGACATCCGCATGCCTCACATGGACGGGCTCGCCTGCCTCGACCAGATCCGCGCGCGCTACCCCGAGGTGAAGGTCGTGATGCTCTCCGCCTCCTCGAGCCCCGAGTTCGTCGAGGCGGCGCTCCGCC
>JAVQXS010000067.1:0-7449 GCA_033578065.1 Thermoleophilia bacterium | reverse complement strand
CGAGGAAGGGATCGACCTCGCAGCGCTCGAGCGCGCCGCCCGAGCGGTAGCAGCCCGTCGTCGCGAGGCGAATCACCTCGACGAGGTCGGCGTACGGGGCGAGGCCGGCCACCACGCGCGTCCGCCCCGCGAGCTCAGGCTCCGCCGCGACGAGGAGCGCGAGCGCGGCCCCTACGGAGATCCCTGCGAGGGCGGTCTCGCCCCGTCCCGACCCCTCGGCCGCCGCCCGCGCGACGAGCGCGCCGTCGGCGACCGTCCGCTCAGTGATCTCCCCATGCGCGAGACCGTGGACATCGGGGACGTACGCGGCGAGCCCGGCGCGGGCGAGCCCAACCGCGAGCCGGCGAACTGCTGGGTGGTGGCGGCCGAGTGGCGTCGCCCCGTTGAGGAAGACGAGCGTCGGGCACGCGCCCTCGGAGATCGGGATCGCGACGGTCGTCGGCACGCCCGCCAGGAGGCGCTCCTCGAGACGAGGCGCCGGCAGGGCGCAGCGGAGCGCCCGCGCGCCGCGCGGCAGGTCGAGCGCCGAGACGAGCACGAGCGCGGCCCGAGCGTGGGCGTGAAGCACTCGCCGCCTCCGCTCGCGCGCGGACGCGTCCGCTCGCGCCATCGCTCGGCCTGCTCGCGCGTTCCTCACCGCCCAGGACAATAGGCCGGATGTCGAGGCCGCTCCCCCTCCGATCGAAGCTCCTCTACGCCTCGGCGAGCTTCGGGGGGGAGGCGCTCACGCAGAGCAGGAGCCTCTGGCTCCTCTACTTCTACACCGAGGCGACCGACCTCCTCACCCCCTTCGCGGTGGGCGCCGTCCTCACGGTCGCGCGGCTCGTCGAGAGCCTCGACGACGGCCTCGTCGGCTACTGGAGCGACCGCACCCGCTCGCGGCTCGGGCGGCGGATCCCCTTCATCCTCGCCGCGACGCCGTTCTGGGCGCTCTTCGCCTTCCTCCTCTTCACGCCTCCCTCCTCGAGCGGGGCCGCAGCCGCCGCCTACCTCTTCCTCGTCCTCGAGCTCTACTACCTCGCTGCGACGCTCTCCGGCGGGCCCTACGAGGCGCTCCTGCCGGAGATCGCCCGCCGGAGCGAGGAGCGCGTGCAGATCACGGGGATGAAGGTGTACTTCGGCGCCGCAGGCGCCGCGCTCGGTCTCGTCGGGAGCGGGCTCCTGAAGGACGCCTTCGGCTTTCCGGCGATGGCGGCCACGGTCGCGATCGTCGCCCTCACGTTTCGGTACCTCGGTCTCGTCGGGGTGTGGCGCCGCGCCCGCGCCTCCCGCGACCCGGCAGCGATCGGGCTCCGCGAGGCGCTCCGGGCCACCGTCGGCAACCGGGCGTTCCTCGCCTTCCTCCCGGCCTTCGCGCTCTTCCAGCTCGGCTTCCAGGTCATCGTCGGGATGCTCCCCTTCCTCGTCGATGCCGTGCTTCGGAGCGCCCGGTCGGGAACGTGGGTCGCCGCCCTCTCCGCTGCCGCGATCGGGTCGATGGTGGCGACGATCCCTCTCGCCTGGCTGCTCTCGAGGAGATCGTCGAAGCGCCACGCGTACCGCGCCTCCATGGTCGGGGCGATCCTCGCCTTCCCCGTCGTCGCCGTCGCCGGCTTCCTCCCGGGGATTCCTCCCGCCGCCCAGCTCGTCGCAGCCGCCGTCCTCGTCGGCTGCCCCGTCGCCGGGAACTTCCTCTTCCCCGCCCCGCTCCTCTCCGACGTCGTCGACGACGACAGCCTCCGCACCGGGCTCCGACGGGAGGCGACGTACTTCGGGGCGCAGAACTTCGTCGAGAAGACGACCTCGGCGCTCGCGCCGCTCGTCGTGGGAGCCCTCCTCGAGCTCGGACGGACGTCCGACGACCCCCTCGGGATCCGCCTCGCCGGCCCGGTCGCGGCCGGACTCGTCCTCCTCGGGCTCCTCGCGTTCCGCCGCTACGACCTCCCGGACGACGTCCTCGGAGCAGCGAAGCTCGTCGAGCGGGCCAGCGCGCCCCGGGTCCGGCAGCCTGGCCGGTGAGCGCACGCGCTCCTCGTCCGTCTCCCGCCGGGCGTGGCCGACTCATCCTCCCACGCGGCGGAGCGCGTCGCGCAGCGCCTCGGCGACGCAGAGCTGATCCTCCTCGGCGAGGCGAGCGTGGAAGGGGAGCGCGAGCGTCCGCGCGCTCAGCGCCTCCGCTACCGGGCAGAGCCCCTCCCGGAAGCCGAAGCGCTCCCGCATGTAGGGCTGGAGGTGGATGCAGGGGAGGTAGCGGGCGGTCTGGATGCCTGAGGCCTCGAGCGCAGCGATCACCGCCTCACGGTCTGTTCCCTCAGGGAGCGCGACGACGTAGACGAACCAGGAGCGCTCGTGGTCGGCGTCGTCCGGGCAGGGAAGCTCGAGGCCATCGAGATCGGCGAGGAGCTCGCGGTAGCGGGCGGCGACGCGGGCTCGGGCGGCGAGGATGGCGTCGAGCTTCTCGAGCTGACCGAGCCCGATCGCCGCCCGGACGTCGTCGAGACGGTAGTTGAACCCGAGCCGGGCGTGCTCGAGCCAGCCGCCGGCGTCGGCGCGGCCTTGGTTGCGGAGGCTGCGCAGGAGGCGCCACTCCTCCTCCGAGTGCGTCGTCACCATCCCGCCCTCGCCCGTCGTGATCTGCTTGTTCGGGTAGAAGGCGAAGACGGCGGAGGGGCCGTGCGAGCCCACGGGAGCGCCGCGGTAGCGCGCTCCGAGGGCCTCGCAGGCGTCCTCGATGAGCGCGAGCCCCCGGCGCTCGCAGATCGCGCGCAAGGCGTCGAGCTCGCACGGGTAGCCGAAGATGTCGACGGCAACGACCGCCGCCGTCCGCTCGCTCAGCGCCGCCTCAACCGCAGCCGGATCGAGGTTCCAGGTGCGCGGATCGACGTCTGCGAAGACCGGGGTCGCACGCTCGTAGAGCGCGCAGTTCGCCGAGGCGACGAACGAGTAGGGGGAGGTGACGACCTCGTCGCCCGGGCCGATGCCGGCCGCGACGCAGAGGAGGTGGAGACCGGCCGTCCCGCTCGAGACCGCCGCCGCGTAGGGGGCTCCCACCGCGGCCGCGAAGGCCTCCTCGAAGCGGTCGACCGTCGGCCCGAGCGAGAGGCGGCCGGAGCGCAGCACCGAGGCCACGAGCTGCTCCTCGCGCTCGTCGAGCCACGGCCCCGAGAGCGCGACCGTGCGCGTCGGCACGGGGCTCTACGCCTCGGCTGGCGAGGGCGACAGCTCGACGACGTCGAGCCAGTGCCCGTAGCGGTCGTCGCGCCCGTTCACGACGTCGAGGTACGCGCGCTGGAGCTCGAGGGTGATCGGGCCGACGCCGATCTCCCTATCGTCGATCGCCCGCACGGGAGCGACCTCCGTCGCCGTCCCCACCATGAAGAGCTCGTCGGCGAGGTAGAGGTCGGTACGGATGAGGAGCGTCTCCTCGACGCGGTACCCGAGGTCCTCCGCGATCCGGATCACCGAGTCACGGGTGATGCCGGGGAGGATCGACATGGAGAGCGGCGGGGTCCGGAGGACGCCGTCGTGAACGCAGAAGATGTTCTCGCCCGGCCCGTCCGCGACGTAGCCGTCGTGGGTGAGCATGATCGCCTCGTCGTACCCGGCGCGGCGCGCCTCGGTCGTCGCGAGCATCGAGTTGAGGTAGATGCCGGTCGCCTTCGCGACGTGCGGGATGACGTTCGGGCCGACCCGCTCCCAGGTGGAGATCTTCGCGGTGATCCCCTTCGTCTGGCTCTCCTCCCCGAGGTACGCGCCCCAGGGGAAGCTGATGACGGCGACCTCGACTGGGTTCCCCGTCGTCGCGACCCCGAGCTGGCCGTAGCCGTAGAAGGCGATCGGGCGGATGTAGCAGGAGGCGAGGCCGTTCGCCCGCACGAGCTCGTGGACCCCCTGTCGCATCTCCTCTACGGTGAAGGGGAGGTCCATGTAGAGGACCCGGGCGGAGCGCTCGAGGCGGACGAGGTGGTCGTGGAGCCGGAAGACGGCAGGGCCGTGCGGGGTGTCGTAGCAGCGGATGCCCTCGAAGACGCCAGTGCCGTAGTGGAGCCCGTGGACGGCGACGTGGACCTTCGCCTCCTCCCAGTCCACGAGGTCGCCGTTCATCCAGATCTTCGCCGTGGGCTCCATGCGCTCCGCTCCCTTCTGCTCGAGGGCGAATCCTAGTCCGCTCGCCGGTCACCGATCACGTCGACCGGCCGCGCGCGGCTCAGCCGCAGGAGCTCGTCCGGGGCGAGGCCGACGAGGTGCCGCTCCGACCCTGCGCCAGCCCAGACGACGGGCTGGCGCAGGAGGGTCTGCTCCATGAGCGTCGCCTCGACGCCGGGGAGCGGGAAGGGCGCTACCCCTCCTGGAGCGAAGCCCGTGACCCGCTCGACGACCTCGGGCGAGGCGATCCGAGCGGCGCGGGCGCCGACGGCTCGCGCGACCTTCGCGCGGTCCACCTTGCGGTCGCCGGGTACGAGCGCGAGCACCGGTCGCTCGTCGGCGAGGAGGACGAGCGACTTCACGATCTGGCCGAGCTTGCAGCCGACCGCTGCGGCTGCCGCCTCTGCCGTCGGCGTCCCCGCCGCGAACTCCTCGATCCGCGCCTCAGCGCCGGCAGCGCGGAGGAACGCGGACACGCGCTCGACGGGCGCTGGCCAGGTGCGCTCCACGCCCGAACCCTACCCCGCGCGCCTCTCGCTCCCCGCCGGCGCCCCAGGCACCCCTGAAGCACCCTCAGTAGACGTAGGGGACGAGCCGCCAGCGGACGCGCCGCGCGTACGCCGCATACCCGGGGTAGCGCTCGCGGAGGAAGCGCTCCTCCACCGAGGCCTTCGCTGCCCAGAGGAGGGCGAGCGCGACGGTGGCGGCGAGCGCGAGGGGCGAGGAGGCGAGCGAGATCCCCGCCCCGAGGAGGAGCCCGGCGCTGTAGAGCGGGTGCCGGACGACGCGGTACGGCCCCCTCTCGACGAGCTCCGCCGCCTGCCGGGGACGGGGGAACGGAGTGAGCGACCGCCCGAGCGCCCGCCCGGCGGCGAGCCCGACGACGATCCCGACGAGGCCGACCGCCGCGCCCGCGAGCGCGAGCGCCGTCGCCATGGAGCTGGGCCAGCGCGGCCCGAGAGCCGCCGCCAGCCCGATCGCTCCCATGAGCGCGAGCTGGAGGACGACCCAGCCTCCTCCCCGGCGCCCGAGCGTCGGAGCCTCAGGCACTGATGAAGCGCACGTCGTCGAACCCCGAGGACTCGAGCCGAGCTACGAGCTCCTCCGTCGCCGGCGTGTCGATCGAGAAGGCCATGAGCGCCTTCCCACCCTCGCTCCGCCGGGAGACGGCCATGTTCGCGATGTTGATCCCGGCATCGCCGAACATCGTCCCGACGCGACCGATGACGCCGGGCACGTCGTCGTAGACGAGGAGCACCATCCACGGCGCGAGCTCGATGTCGATCGCGAAGCCGAGCGCGCCGGCGAGGAAGAGGCGACCTTCCGGCCCCATCGTCGTCCCCGAGACGGCGACCTCCTCGGAGTCCGCGGTCACGACGACCTCGACGAGGTTCGTGTAGCGCTGGGAGGTCGCGCTCCGCTGCTCGGAGACCTCGATCCCGCGCTCGGCGGCGATGAGCGGCGCGTTCACGTAGTTCACGGACTCGTCCACGCGGCCCTGGAAGGCGCCGTTCAGCGCCGCGACCGTGAGGAGCCGGGTGTCGTAGGAGGCGAGCGGCCCGTGGGCAGCGACGACGATGCGCCGCGGCGCTCCGCGCGCGAGCGACATGGCGAGGTGCCCGAGACGCGCGGCGAGCGGGATGTAGGGACCGAGGACCTCGAGGTCCGCTTGGTCGACGATGGGGATGTTCACGGCCGTCCGCACGAGCTCGCCGTCGAGGGCGGCAGCGACCTGCTCGGCGACGAGCACCCCAGCCCGATCCTGGGCCTCGGTCGTCGAGGCGGCGAGGTGCGGTGTCACGACGACCTCGTCGAGCTCGAGGAGCGGGCCGCGGTAGGGCTCCGACGGGAAGACGTCGAGGGCCGCGCCCGCGATCTTGCCGCTACGAATCCCGTCGACGAGCGCCTGCTCGTCGACGAGCTCCCCTCGGGCCGCGTTCACGATCCGCACGCCGTCGCGCATGCCCGCGATCGCCTCGGCGGAGATGAGGTTCCGAGTCTCCTCGGTGAGGGGCGCGTGGAGCGTGATCACGTCCGCCTCGGCGAAGAGGGCCCCGAGCGAGGACGCCGTCTCCACCCCGAGCTCGCGGAGGCGATCGCTCGAGAGGAAGGGGTCGTAGCCGACGACGCGCATCCCGAGCCCGGTCGCCCGCCGCGCCACCTGCTGCCCGATGCGACCGAGGCCAACGACCCCGAGGGTCTTGCCTGCGAGCTCGATCCCCGCGAAGCGCGACCGCTCCCAGCGCCCGGCCTTCAGGGACGCGTGCGCCTGCGGGATGTGGCGCGCGAGCGCGAGGAGGAGCCCGATCGTGTGCTCCGCCGCCGAGACGACGGTCGACTCAGGAGCGTTGCAGACGACGATCCCCCGCCGCGTCGCAGCCTCGACGTCGACGTTGTCGATGCCGACTCCCGCGCGGCCGATGACCTTCAGCCGCCCCCCACGCTCGATGAGCTCGGCGTCGATCCGGGTCGCCGAGCGGATGACGACCGCGTCGAACCCCCCGATGATCTCCGCGAGGTCGGAGTCGCGATCCTCGACGACGTCGAAGCGGCCGCGCAGGAGCTCGAGCCCAGGCTCGGCGATCGGCTCCCGGACGAGGACGCGCTGACGCTCGCGCTCAGCCACCCGGGGGCCGATGGTACGCCTTTAGCGCGGCCGCCACCGCCAACCCGCGCTCGATCGGAGCGCCGCGCTCGCCGAGGAGCTCCTCGACGGCCGCGAGCGCCGCCGCGATGTCGAAGACGTCGTAGTGTCCGATGTGCCCGATGCGGAAGATCCGCGACGCGAGCTCGCCGTGCCCGCCCGCCACCGTCATCCCGAAGCGGTCACGGAGCGCGCGGACAAGCTCGCGGGCGTCGACCCCGTCGGGGACGCGGATCGCGGTCACGACGGCCGACCGCTCCTCGTCCGGGGAGAAGAGCGAGAGCCCCATCGCCTTCGCTCCTTCCCGGCAGGCGCGGCCGAGCGCGGCATGCCGGGCGAACGCCGCCTCGAGCCCCTCTGCGAGGAGGAGCCCGAGCGCTGCGTCGAGCTGGGCGACGACGGACACCGCCGGCGTCGACGGTGTCGAGCCATCCGCGAGCGCTCGCCGCAGCTTCGCCCAGTCGAAGTAGAAGCGAGGCGAGGTGGCGCGCTCGGTACGCGCCCACGCCGCCTCCGAGACGGTGACGACAGAGAGGCCGGGCGGCGCCATGAGGGCCTTCTGCGAGCCGGAGACGACGACGTCGAGCCCCCACGCGCCCGTCTCCACGGGGACGGCGCCGAGGCTCGAGACGGCGTCGACGACGAGGAGCGCGCCCGCCTCGCGCGCCGCCCGCGCGAGC
>JAVQXS010000066.1:0-7459 GCA_033578065.1 Thermoleophilia bacterium | reverse complement strand
CCCCCCGCCCGTTCAACCACAGGGTGTGGTGGTTGTCGGGTCGGGGCCCCGCGCGCCCGCCCGGGCGGCCCCGCGGCCGCGCCTACGGCTCCCAGGGCTCGCCGTGCGTGTCCCAGCCGACGAGGACGAGCTCGGCGAGACGCTCGGCGAGACGGGAGAGGAGCTCCTCTTCGCAGGCGCCGTCCACCCAGAGCTCGCCGATCCGCTCGCCTTGGAACGTGACGGTTGCGCGTCGACGGACCCGTGGCTCGGGAGCGCCAGCCGAGGGGCCGAGGATGAGCTCCCCGCCCTCGAGGAAGGCGATGCCAGCCCAGGCGATGCCGGGCTCGGACGCGAGGAGCTCCGTCGTCGCCCGCAGGAGCTCGTCGGCCTCGCGAGCGGAGGAGAGGAGCTCGTCGAGCCGCTCGAGCGTCCCGGTCACTCCTCGAGGTCGGCCCCCTCGAAGCCGCGCACCAGCTCGCGAAGCTCGTCCGGAACCCGTGTCGGGCGACGAGTCGCGAGATCGACGAGGACGAGGGTCTGGACCGCGGTCACCATGAGCGTGTCGTCGGGAAGCCGGTGGGCGGCGCACTCGTACGTGACGCTCGACGTGCCGATCCGACGGATGCGGACGAAGGACTCGATGAGATCGTCGAAGCGCGCTGGAGCGTGGTACTCGACCGCGAGCGCCCGCATGACGAACTCGGCGCCCTCGATCGGCCCGCCGCCGAGGTGACGGTGGTACTCGGTACGCGCGTGGTCGAAGTAGGGGAGGTAGCGACCGTAGTAGACGACGCCCTGGGCATCGGTGTCCGAGAACCAGACGCGCGAGAGCGCCGAGTACTTGAACGGCGGCTTCCGCGAGGTGACCCGCCCGAGCTCGGGCGCGTCGACGACGACGGATCCACCCGGAGGCTCGACGCTCACCGGAGCGGTCCGCGGGTGATCTCCGTGAGCGGCTCGTTGACGTCGAAGACCCGTGCGCGGATGTCGGTGATCCCAAAGCTCTCGAGACGACGCGTGTGCTCGTCGAGGTAGGCGCGCGCGGCGCTCTCGTCGTCGAAGAGGTAGACGCCTCCGGCCTCGCCGGACTCCTCGCTCTCCGTCCAGACCTTCCAGCGGAGGCCGGGGGTCTCCGAGATGAGCCTCGCGAGGTCAGCGAAGGCGGACGCCATCTCCTCACCCCAAGGCCCGCTCGTTGGGAAGTCGATCTGCAGGATCGTCGGCATCGCGTGCCTCCTCGGCGTTGGTACGGGAGGCGATGCTACCGCGCTCGCTCGCCGCGGTCGCGCCTGATCTGCCCCGGCGGATGAGCGCGAGCACCTCGTCGCGCTTCTCCGCCATGAGCTCGGGCGAGAGGGCCTCGAGGTTGAGGCGCAGAAGGGGCTCCGTGTTCGAGGGCCGGACGTTGAAGTGCCAGTCATCGAACTCGACGGAGAGGCCGTCGAGGTGGGAGATCCGCGCGCCCTGCGCCTGGTAACGCTCCTTGAGCTCCTGGAGCGTGAGCGGCACGTCGGCGACCGGCGTGTTGATCTCGCCGGTGAGGAAGAAGCGGGAGCGGTAGGGCTCGAGGATCGTCGAGAGCTTCTCCCCCCGTCGGGAGAGGAGCTCGAGCATGAGGAGGAACGGGATGACGCCCGAGTCTGCCTGCGCGAAGTCGCGGAAGTAGTAGTGCGCCGAGACCTCGCCGGCGAAGACGGCGTCCTCCTTGCGCATCCGGTGCTTGATGAACGCGTGGCCGACGCGGCTCACGACCGGCACGCCCCCTGCTCGCTCGATCGTCTCGGGGACGGCCCAGCTCGCGCGCACGTCGTAGATGACCTTCGCGCCGGGCTCCCGCTCGAGCATCGCCTCGGCCAGGAGCGCCGTCACGAAGTCACCGGGAACGAACTCGCCCGTGTCGTCGACGAAGAAGCAGCGGTCGGCGTCGCCGTCGTAGGCGACGCCGAGGTCGGCGCCTTCTGCGCGGGTCTTCGCGACGATGAACTCACGGTTCTCCGGCAGGAGCGGGTTCGGCTCGTGGTTCGGGAAGCTGCCGTCGGGCTCGAAGAAGCAGCGGACGACGTCGAGCTGGGGGAGCCTCTCGAGGACGGGCGGCAGCATCGTGCCGGCCATCCCGTTCGCCGCGTCGACGACGACGCGCAGGGGCTGGATCGCGCGTGGATCGATGAACGAGAGCACCTTCTCGACGAAGTCGGGCAGCACGTCCTCCTCCCGGAGAGAGCCGCGCGAGGGCGCGGGCGGGCCGAGCTCTCCGAGCGCGAGCGCGCGGATCTCCGCGAGCCCGGAGTCGCCGCCCACGGGCAGCGCTCCTCGGCGGACGATCTTCATCCCCGTGTACTCGCGGGGGTTGTGCGAGGCGGTGACGCAGATGCCCCCGTCGAGCCCGAGGGAGGAGACCGCGTGGTAGAGCACCTCCGTGCCGACGAGGCCGATGTCGACGACGTCCGCGCCACCGTCGAGGGCACCTTCGGCGAGCGCTCTCGCCATCGCAGGAGACGAGAGCCGGACGTCGCGCCCGACCGCAAGCGCGCGCGGCTCGAAGTGCTCGACGACCGCGCGACCGATGCGGTACGCGCCGTCCTCGTCGAGCTCCGTGGGGTAGATCCCGCGGACGTCGTACGCCTTGAACACGGAGGGCTGGAGCACGGCCCCGAAGGCTAGCCGTCAGCCGACGACGTCCTCGGCCAGCCGGCCGCGGTTCGAGGGCTCTCGAGCAGGGAGCGGATCGTCTGCGACGAGTCCTCGTCGGGCGACTCGGAGATGACCGTCGCCGATCGATCGAAGCGCGCGAGCGCCTCCCGCAGCGGCTCGGCCCGAAGCGTGCCCTCACCGTAGGGGAGGTGCTTCGTCTCGTTGCGGTTCGCGAACGCGATGTCGGAGAAGTGGATGTGGAACGGCGCACCCGGCTCGAGGACGGCGTCGACGGCGGCGAGCGCCGCAACGAACGGGTGGACGTCGACGAACGCCCCGTCGCTCGTCGCGTGCAGGTGCGCGAAGTCGAGCACCGGCCGCACCCAGCCGGTTCTCCGCGCGATCTCGAGCACGTCATCGAGGGAGCCGAGCTCGCGAGCGCGTCCCATGACCTCGACGCCGAACGGCACCGCACGTCCCTTGCGCTCGAGGCGCTCCCGGAGCAGCCCGAGCTGCTCGACGACGGCGTCGAGCGCGTCCTCGCGCCCGCGGCCGAGCAGGAACCCGGGGTGGAAGACGACCGGCGAGGCTCCGCTCGCGACGGCGATGCCCGCGCTCCGGTCGAGCGCGCCAACGGCGGACGCGAACTTGCGCCCGCTCGTCTCGAGATGGCCCATGAACCCGAAGAGGGGCGCGTGCACCGAGAGGGCGAGGTCGTGCTCGCGCGTGAGCTCGCCGAGCCGCTCGGCGAACGGGTAGTCCATCCAGAAGCCGCTCTCGAAGTCGATCTCGCAGGCGCTGTAGCCGCGCTCGCGGAGGAGAGCGACCGCCTCCTCCGGCGACTCGCGCGAGGGGAGGCGCGCCGGGCCGACGCGGATCCGGGACGCCACGGCGGCATGCTAGTGCGCGTGGCCAACGTCCCACCGGACGTCGTCGTTGTCAGAGCGGTCACCATCCCGCCGTCGTGAGGAGCTTGGGTGCATGGTCGTCGAAGCGACGGGCGACTGTCGCTCCTTCGAGCCTGCGGCCACGGTGGATCCGCTCTCTTCGACACCCCTGAGCTCGGCGACGGCGAGCGTCTCGGGCGCGTTCGAAGCCATGACGACGACGCGCGTTGGAGACGCTGCCGTGAGCAACGTCGACCGAGCCGAAGCGCTCGAGGCGCAGGTTGTCCGCGATCCGGCGCGGCTCTCCCGACGGACGGGTGCTTGCAGAGCCGGGGACGCGTCCTTGGTGCCACCGACGACACGGCGCCCTTCCGTCGTCGAGGACAGAAGGACCGTGACCGTGTCCGGGCGTCAGCGGGCCGGTGGGATCGTGGGCAGACGTGCGAGTGGCGGATGTGATTGTCTCTCAGCGTGAAGGCGACGCTCATCCTCGCGGACTACGCGGTCGTCTCCGACGGCAAGCTGACGATCGTCGGCGGCGGCTGGTCGCAGACCGGACCCGAGCCAGCCGCGTTCGGCATCGGGCTGCTCATTCAGGTTCCCTGGGATCAGGCGAACACCGTCCACTCGTTCACCGTCGAGCTCCTCGACGCCGACGGCAACCCGGTGACGTTCGAGACTCCCGAGGGGGAGGAGCAGCCGGTCGCCTTCGGCGGTGAGTTCGAGGTCGGTCGCCCGCCCGGGCTGAAGCCGGGGACGCCGCTCGACTTCCCCGTTGCCGTGAACTCGACGCCGCTTCCGCTCGCGCCCGGCCGCTACGAGTGGCGGCTGACGATCGACGGACAGGGGAGGGAGGACTGGACGCTGCCCTTCACGGTCCGGGCGGAGGAGGGATGACCGGCCCCGGACGGGCGCGGCCGGCGGGGAGGAGACGGCGCGCCCTCCGCTCCCGCACGTCCGGAAGCGGAGCCTGCGTGCCGGCCGTGCGTCCAGCGCGGCTCCGTCCGATCGCCTGCGTACGCTCGAGGCATGTCGCGTGCCCCGTCTCGGATCGAGCTGCTCGAGCTCGACATCGACCTCCGGCTCGGCGACCTCTGGCGCGAGGCGCTCGATGTCTCCGAGTGGAGCCTCGAGGTCGTCGCGGCCTTCCTCCGGGCGGCGTACGGCAAGGGGTACTGCGACGCTCTCACCGAGGAGTCGCCAGGATCGCTCTGTCTCGATCACGGGTACCGCTTGCCCGAGCGGATCGCCGAGCGCGACCCCGCCTAGTAGGTCGGGCTGCGACCGTCGCCCGTCTACACTGTCTCCGTGGCACGGAAGGCGAGTCCCACCCGCCTCGTGATCGCGCTCTCGATCGCGGCGGCGCTCGCTGTCTTCCTCCTCTACACGTCGATCGCAGGCGGCGGCAACCCGTCCCTCGCGCCGAGCGAGCTCGGCGGCCGGACGGAGACCGTGCAGCTCGTGGGGCTCGTCGTGGGCCCGGTTCGCGGGGACGCGTACGCCGGCGGGCTGCGCTTCGGGCTCGTGGATATCGATGGACCTACGAGGACGCGGGTGGCGGTCCGCTACACAGGCTCGGTGCCCGACCTCTTCAAGGTGGGTCGCCACATCGTCGTGCGTGGCCGGCTCGTGGACGGCGTCTTCGTCGCCGAGCCGGGATCGATGATCACGAAGTGCCCCTCGAAGTACGTCCCGAAGACGAGCGGCGATCCGGGGACGTAGGGCGCGCGCATGCCCGAGCTGGGTAGCGCAGCCCTCCTCCTCACCTTCGGGCTCGCCCTCTACGCGCTCATCGCGGGCGGGATCGCCGCCGCCCGCGGCATGAGGCGCCTCGCGGACTCCGCCCGGAACGCCCTCGTCGCGGCGTTTGGGACGACGCTCGTCGCCTCGGCGGTGCTCCTTGCTGCGCTCCTGCGGAACGACTTCTCCTTCGTCTACGTCGCGCGGACGACGAGCGAGGCGCTGCCGACCGCGTACACCGTGTCCGCGTTCTGGGGCGGCCAGGAGGGCTCGCTCCTCCTCTGGCTCCTCGTGCTCACGGGGCTGTCCGCGCTCGTCGTCGCGCGGAGGCGACCCTGGGAGCGCGAGCTCGTCGCGTGGGTGACGCCGGTGCTCGGCGGCATCGCGGCCTTCTTCGCCTTCCTCCTCGTCGCCGTCGCGTCGCCCTTCGCGACGCAGGTCGCGCCTGCGGACGGCGCGGGCATGAACCCGAGCCTCCAGAACCCGTACATGCTCGCGCACCCCCCGATGCTCTACCTCGGGTACGTCGGGCTCGCCGTGCCCTTCGCGTTCGCCATGGGCGCGCTGCTCTCCGGGCGAACGGACGAGCGCTGGCTCGTCGCCACCCGCCGCTGGACGCTCTTCGCGTGGGCAGCGCTCGGGGTGGGGCAGCTCCTCGGCGCGCACTGGGCGTACGTGGAGGTGGGGTGGGGCGGCTACTACGCCTGGGACCCGGTCGAGAACGCGGCGCTCATGCCCTGGCTCGCAGCGACCGCGTTCCTCCACTCGGTGATGATCCAGGAGAGGCGGGGCATGCTCCGCATCTGGAACGTCCTCCTCGTCATCCTCGCGTTCGCGCTCTCCCTCTTCGGCACGTTCCTCACCCGGTCGGGCGTCGTGAGCTCGATCCACTCGTTCACCCAAGGCTCGCTCGGGCCCTGGTTCCTCGCCTTCATCGCGCTCGTCCTCGCGGTCTCCCTCACGCTCGTCTTCCGACGGCTGCCGCAGCTCCGCTCGCCGACGAGGATCGAGTCCGTCGTCTCCCGGGAGGCAGCCTTCCTCTACAACAACCTCCTCCTGCTCGCGCTCTGCCTCACGATCCTCTGGGGCGTCGTCTACCCGCTCCTCTCCGAGGCCCTGCGCGGCGAGGCTGTCGTCCTCGGTCGCGCGTACTACGACTTCTTCCTCCAAGCCTTCGGGCTCCCGCTCCTCCTGCTCATGGGGATCGGTCCGCTCGTCGCCTGGAGGCGCGCGTCGCTGCGGAGCCTCGTGACGACGTTCCGCTGGCCGACGGCCATCGCGCTCGTCGCGGGTCTCGCGCTCGTCTGGCTCGGAGCGGGCAGCTCCGTCCCGGGGCTCATCGCGTACACGTTCTCGGCCTTCGTGGCGGCGACCATCGTCCTCGAGTTCGTCCGGGGAGCGCGAGCGCGGAAGGCGCTCGGCGCGGCGACCTGGCCCGGTGCGCTCGCGTCCCTCGTCGCCCGGAACCGCCGTCGCTACGGGGGCTACGTCGTCCACGCCTCGATCGTCCTGCTCGCGATCGGCATCACCGGGTCGAGCGCCTTCGACTCGGTCGCCGAGGCTCGGCTCGAGCGTGGCGAGTCGATGTCGATCGGCGCCTACACGCTCACGTACCGCTCGCTCGAGGAGCGCCAGACGGAGAACGCGACCGAGCAGCGTGCGGTGCTCGAGGTGCGCCGCGGCGGTCGCGATCTCGGGACGCTCGAGGCGGGCAAGAACGCGTACACGATCGAGCAGCAGGTGTCGAACGAGGTCGGGATCCGGAGCGATCGCCTGACCGGCGAGGATCTCTTCGTCATCGCCGAGCAGATCGCCCCGGACGGCGCCGTCACCTTCCGCGTCTTCGTGAAGCCGCTCGTGAACCTCATCTGGATCGCAGGTGGCGTCTTCGTGCTCGGCTCGCTCGTCGCGCTGTGGCCCGACGCGCGCGAGGAGCGTCGCCTCGCGGCCCGCGGCTACGAGATCGGCGTCCCCGCGACGCGTTGACGACCGCGCTCGTCGCTGCGGTGCTCTTGGCCGTCGCCGTCGTCGTCGTCGTCGCGCTCCCCTTCCTCCGGGAGCCAGCCCCGGCGTCGGACGCCCTCGAGGAGCCCGACGAGCGTGAGCGACGCAGGGTCGAGATCCTCGAGCGGCGCGACCGTGCGCTGGCGGCGCTCAAGGAGATCGAGTTCGATCACCGGACGGGAGCCCTGAACGACGAGGACTATCGTTCCCTCGTG
>JAVQXS010000065.1:0-7518 GCA_033578065.1 Thermoleophilia bacterium | reverse complement strand
TGTCCCTCGGCGTCGAGGTAGGCGACGATCCCTCGGCGGCCGGGCTCGACCCACTCCTCGACCGTGGCGAGCCGCGCGTCGACATCCCCGACGGCCTCGTAGCCGAGGTCGAAGAGGTCGGAGTAGAAGAAGGGGAGGTGGTCGTAGGGGATGCCCGCGCCGGCCATGTTTCCGCCGACGATGCGTCCGTGCGTGTTCGCGTGGTCCTCGTGCTCGACGCGCATCGTGCCGCCGAGCGCGGCCACCGGGAAGCGCGCGACGTCGCCTGCGGCGTAGACGTCGTCGCGCCCGTCGACACGCCCGAGCTCGTCGACGACGATCCCGTCCTCGACCGGGAGGCCTGCCGCCTCGGCGAGCTCGCTCGCGGGAACGATGCCGAGGCCGGTGACGACAGCGTCCGCGACGACCACCGCTCCCCCGTCGGTGACGACCCGGAGGGCCCCGCCAGCGGAGTCGATCGCGGTCACGAGCTCGCCGGCGCGGACCTCGACGCCGCGCTCGCGGTACGCGTCGTTGAGGAAGGACGCGAGCCCGGCCGGGAAGAGCCGCCGCCCGATCCCCTCCTCCGGGAAGAGGAGGGTGACGCGGCATCCCGCCGTCGAGAGCGCGGCCGCGATCTCCGACCCGATGAAGCCACCGCCCACGACCGCGACGCGCACGCCCTCGCCGGCGAGCGCCCGCAACCGGCGGTAGTCGTCGAGCGTCCGGAGGGCGATCACCGCTGCCGGCGCATCGGGGAGCTTCCGCGGGCGGCCGCCGATGGCGAGGAGGAGCTTCTCGAAGCGGTGGCGCTCCCCCGTGTCGTCGACGACCGCGCGGGCCGGGAGGTCGAGCTCGACGATGCGGCGTCCGACGTGGAGCTCGACCCCGAGGTCGGCGGTTCCTCGCCAGATCGAGTCCTCGTCCCGACCGCTCCAGAGCCCCTTCGAGAGGGGCGGACGCGCGTACGGTGGATGGGGCTCGGCGCAGAAGACGGCGATCGTGCCGTCACCGTCGTGCTCGCGGATGCCACGCGCGGCGGCGTCGGCGGTCATGCCGCCGCCGACGACGAGGTAGCGGTAGCTCGGCACGGGAGGATCGTAGATGGCGTGCGATGCCGCCGGTAGCATCCAGCCGCCGTGCCCGGAGCTCGCGCCATCTCGCTCGCAGCGGCGATCGCGGCTGGCTGCCTCCTGCCCGCCGCAGCCGGCTCGCCTCCGGGCGGGGGAGAGGTCGCAGTCTTCTACTACTCCTGGTACTCGAACCCGGCCCGGGACGGTCGCTGGGCGCACTGGTACGTCGAGCGCGACGGGAGACAGGTGCTCTCGACTCCCTACTACCCGATGCGGGGCCTCTACTCGTCCTCGAGCCCGAGGATCGTCGACGCGCACATGCGCGAGATCCGCGCCGCCGGCATCGATACCGTGGTCGTCTCCTGGTGGGGAGCCGGGTCGCCGGAGGCCGAGCGCCTCCCCCTCGTGCGCGACGCCGCCCGCCGCCACGGGCTCCGGGTCGCGATCCACCTCGAGCCGTACCCCGGCAGGACGCCTGAGCGCGCCGCCGCCGACGTCGGGCGCCTCCGCACCGAGGGCTACGAGGACTTCTACGTCTACGACGCCGAGCGCGACCCGGCGACGAGCTGGGCGGTAGCGCTCGCGGAGCACGCGGACGCACGCGTCTTCGGGCATACCCGATACGCGGGCCGCGCACGGGCGTCCGGCTTCGACGGGCTCTACACGTACGACATCCTCACCTGGCGTGGCTCCTCCTTCGCCCGGATCTGCGCGCAGGCGCGCCGGCTCGGTCTCCTCTGCGCCCCTTCCGTGGGCCCCGGCTTCGACGCGCGCCTGGCGACGCGGCACCCCGAGACCCTCCCCAGGCTGCGAGGGGCGACGTACGACCGCATGTGGCGGGCTGCGATCGCGGCAGACGCCGACGTCGTGACGATCACGAGCTACAACGAGTGGCAAGAGGGAACGCAGATCGAGCCTGCTGCCCCCCAGGTGGGGCGGCCAAGCTACGAGGGGGCCTGGGGGCGCTCCGGGGAGGCGGCGCGGTTCGCCTACCTCGACGCGACCGCGCGCTGGGCAGCGCGCTACCGTGCGCGCGCGGCTCAGTAGAGCGCCGCCGCCAAGCGCCTGCGGTAGGAGGCGGCGACAGGGTGCTCGTGCCCGAGGAGCTCGAAGATGGCGACGGCGACGTCCCGCAGGCGAGCCCGCTCCTCGCTCGGCGCCTCGGCGACGCGGTCGAGGATGACGTCGAGAGCCGCCTGCGGATCGTCGCGCTCGAGGGCCTCGACGACGTCCGGGAGCTCCCCCGCCTCGCGGAGCTCCTCGAGGACGCGGTGGATCCGGGGTGGCGCGAGGAGCTCGTCGAGGAAGCGCTCGACGGAGGGTGCCGACTGCGCGCCCACGAACTCGGCGACGACGCGACCGTCCTTGAACGCCTTGACTGCGGGGATCCCCCGGATCCCGTAGGTGGCGGAGAGGCTCGGGTTCGCGTCGACGTCGACCTTCGCGAGCTCGACGGCGCCGTCGCGAGCGGCCACTGCCTGCTCGAGCACAGGCGCGAGGGCGCGGCAGGGGGCGCACCACGCCGCCCAGAAGTCGACGACGACGGGTACCTCCTGCGAGCGCTCGAGCACCGCCTCGACGAACGTCTCCTCGGTCACGTCCACTGCCATCCCAGCATCCTCCTCTCGGGTCGACTCAGCCCTTCACGACGCCCAAGGGTACGAGACGCGCGACCCGGTGAGCGAGGCCAGCGCGCTCGACGACCTCGACGACACGATCGACGTCCTTGTACGCGAACGGCGCCTCCTCGGCGAGCCCCTGCGGCGACGGGCAGCGAACGACGATGCCGCGCGCCTCGAGCTCGCGGCGGAGCTCGCGCCCGTGCACGCGCTTGCGCGCTGCCGTCCGCGAGAGCCGACGGCCTGCGCCGTGGCACGTCGTCCCGAACGCCCGCTCGAGCGAGCCCGGCTGGCCGACGAGCACGAAGCTCGCGGTGCCCATAGAGCCGGGGATGAAGACAGGCTGGCCGACCGCCCGGTAGCGCTCCGGGATCTCGGGCGAGCCTGCCGGGAAGGCGCGCGTCGCGCCCTTGCGGTGGACGCAGACGCGCCGTCCGTCGTGCACCTCGATCTTCGCGACGTTGTGCGCGACGTCGTACACCTGCTCGGTGCGCTCGGCTGCATCGTCCCCGAGCACCGCCCGGATCGCGCGGCGCACGCCGTCCGCGATCGCCTGCCGGTTCGCCCAGGCGAAGTTCGCGGCGGCAGCCATCGCCGCGAGGTAGCGTCGGCCCTCCGGCGAGGAGGCGGGGGCGCAGGCGAGCTGGCGGTCGGGGAGGCGGATCCCGTACTCGGCGAGCCGCGCGTCCATCTCCCGGACGTAGTCGCTGCAGACCTGGTGGCCGAGGCCCCGCGACCCGGAGTGGATGAGGACGGTCACCTGCCCCTGCTCGAGCCCGAACGCACGTGCCGCCTCGGGATCGAGGATCTCGGCGACCTCCTGGAGCTCGACGAAGTGGTTTCCCGAGCCCATGGTTCCGAGCTGGTCACGACCACGGAGGCGGGCGCGCTCGGAGACGGCTCCCGGATCCGCGCCCTCGAGACGGCCCTCCGACTCCGTCCGCTCGACGTCGTCCGCGCGCACGCCGGAGAGCGCGCGCGGGCCGTCGCGGAGGACGGCATCGAGCTCCCGATCGTCGAGCCGGATGCCGCCGTGCTTGCCAGCTCCAGCCGGAACCGCGCGCGAGATCTCGTGCACGAGCGCCTCCCGGCGCTCGCCGAGCTCGACCGCCGTGAGCGGGAGGGCGAGCAGGCGTACCCCGCAGTTGATGTCGTAGCCGACGCCTCCCGGGGAGACGACGCCGTCCGGGAGCTCCATGGCGGCGACTCCGCCGACAGGGAACCCATACCCTTGGTGGATGTCGGGCATGGCGATCGCCGCCCCAGTGACTCCCGGGAGGGTGGCGACGTTCTGGAGCTGCTCGAGCGAGAGGTCGCCGGCGATCTCCTCGAGGATCTCGTCGTCGGCGAAGACCCGCGCGGGGACGCGCATGTCGCTTCGGGCAGAGGCAGGGATCTCCCACGTCGTCTCGTCGAGACGGACGAGGCTAGACATCGAGCACCACCCGACCCCTCCAGGATCCGTCCTCGGGCTCGAAGCGGAGCCGATGGAGGGTCACCCCCTTCACGAGCGGTCGCGGGGAGCCGCGACGTCCGCGGAGGATGCCCGTCACGCGTGCGTCCTCGAGGGCGACCTCCGCCTCCTCGGGGAGGAGCGCCTCGGTCTCGGCGAGGAAGAGGAGCTCCTCGAGCCAGGCCGCGAGGAGTCCCGGCAGGTCTCGCGCCCGGACGTCGATCGGCCGCTCGACGACCCCGCCCGATCCACGCCCCACGAGCTCGCCGAGCGCTCGCAGCGCCTCGCCGAGGACGCCCTCGGGCGAGCGTCCCTCGAGCTCGAGCTCGAGCTCGGCGGTGTGGTCGACGAACCGGTACATCCTCCCCGACTGTAGACGCTCGCCGCTCCCCGTCGCCCCGTAGAAGGCCGCAGCTCCCTCCGCGATTCCCCGGTTGCCTCGTCACGCTCCTGCCGAGTAGGAGGAGAGCATGAGCTCACGCATCGTCATCCTCGGGGGAGGAACGGGCGGGACGATGGTGGCGAACCGCCTGCGCCGGATCCTCCCCCCGGGCGAGGCGACGATCACCGTCGTCGATCGCGACGACCGACACGTCTACCAGCCAGGGCTCCTCTTTCTCCCGTTCGGATTGGCGCGGGCCGAGGACCTCGTCCGCTCCCGCCGCCGGCAGCTCCGCGCCGGCATCGACTTCCGAGAGAGCGAGGTCGAGCGCGTCCTCCTCGAGGAGAACGTCGTCGAGCTCGCGGACGGGACGCGCCTTCCCTACGACGTCCTCGTCGTCGCGACGGGCGCCCAGCTCCAACCTGAGGAGACCGAAGGCCTGACGGGCGAAGGGTGGCGCACGCGCATGTTCACCTTCTACGACGTCCCGGGCGCAGAGGAGCTCGCCCGCGCGCTCGAGCGCTTCGACGCCGGCCGCCTCGTCGTGAACGTCGTCGATCTCCCCATCAAGTGCCCCGTCGCTCCGCTCGAGTTCGCGTTCCTCGCGGATGCGTACTTCACCGAGCGCGGGCTGCGCGGAGACGTCGAGATCGTCTACGTGACGCCTCTCGACGCCGCCTTCACGACCCCTCTCGCGGCCGAGCGCCTCTCCGGGCTGCTCGAGGAGAAGGGAATCGAGCTCGTGACGGAGTTCGCCGTGGGGGAGGTGGATGGCCGGACGGGGCGGATCGTGAGCTGGGACGAGCGCGAGGTGCCGTTCGACCTGCTTGTGACCGTTCCGCTCCACGCGGGCGCCTCCTACGTCGCTCGCTCGGACGGTCTCGGCGACGACCTCGGCTTCGTCTCGGTCGATCCCCACACCCTCCAGTGCCGGATCCGCCCGAACGTCTTCGCGCTCGGCGATGCGGCAGGCGTCCCGATCTCGAAGGCGGGGTCCGTCACGCACTTCGAGGGGGAGGTGTTGACGGAGAACATCTGCCGCTTCCTCGCCGGGGAGCCGCTCGACGCGAGCTACGACGGCCACGCGAGCTGCTTCATCGAGACGGGGTTCGGGAAGGCGCTCCTCATCGACTTCAACTACGAGACGGAGCCGGTGCCGGGCCGCTTCCCGGGAGCAGTCGGGCCGTTGCCTCTCCTCCGGGAGTCGAGGCTCAACCACCTCGGGAAGCTCATGTTCCAGTGGCTCTACTGGCACGCGCTCCTGCCTGGCCGGGACATCCCTGGCGTGTCTTCGGCCATGACGAGGCGCGGGAAGATCATCGAGCGAGCCAGCGACCGAGGAGGGAGGCGATCATGACTGGTGAGACGTCGACCGAGAGCGCGCGGACGCGCATCGATCGCGATGCCGAGGGGTTCCTCGTCGACCCGTCCCAGTGGGATCGCGGGCTGGCCGAGGAGATCGCCCGCGAGTGCGGGATCGAGGAGCTGACGCCCGGCCACTGGCAGGTCATCGAGTTCATGCGCTCTCGCTACCTCGAGACCGGCGCCGCGCCGTCGATCCGCACGCTCGGGAAGCAGTCCGGCGTTCCGGTGAAGGAGCTCTACCGGCTGTTCCCCAAGGGGCCGGCGAAGCTCGCCGCGAAGATCGGCGGCATCCCGAAGCCCCGCGGCTGCATCTAGGAGGTGAGAGCGATGATCGAGCTGGCGCAGGCAAGAGGGGAGCTCGAGGGCGCGCGCGAGCCTGTGCAGAAGGTGAGCATCGTCGTCTCGAAGGGCTCGCTCGAGGGAATCTACCCAGGGCTCATCATGGCGAACGGCGCGCGGATGGAGGGGATCGAGGCGGACCTCTTCTTCACGTTCTTCGGTCTCGACGCGATTCGGAAGGACCGACAGCGCCGGATCACGGTGGCGACGGTGGGCAACCCGGGCCTGCATCTGCCGACGCTCCTCGGCGCGTTGCCGGGGATGTCGTGGCTCGCGACGCGGATGATGGCCCGCCAGATGGAGAAGCTCGACATCCCGCCGATCGGCGAGTTCATCGAGCTCATCCACGACTCGGGCGGCGGCATCTACGCCTGCCAGGCGACCGTCGAGATGTTCGGCCTCACCGAGGAGGACTTCGTGCCGCAGCTCGACGGGATCCTCACCGTCGGGGAGTTCTACGAGCGGAGCGCGGGCGCGCAGATCATCTTCACGTAGGGGAGCGAGGGTCGGCACCGGTCGACCCCGCTCCGCTCGTCGGCGCGCACACGACGTCCGCGGCGCAGCTCGAGAGGAGGGCCGCGACGACGTGCTCACGAGCGACTCCGGCGAGGGTGGGGTGGTCGAGATCGACCTCGATGGCGGGCCACGCGTCGATCCCGAGCGCTCGCGCGCCGTTCGCTCCGCCGATGGAGAGGAGCTCCTCCGTCCCGAAGACGCCGCGGCGACCGCTGAGCCGGCGGGCGATGCCCTCGATCTCCCGCAGCTCCTCGAAGGGGTCGATGCGAACGTTCGAGTCCGAGCCGACGCAGAGCGGGATCCCACGGGCGCGGAGCCGATCCGCTGGGAGGAAGCCATCTCCGAGGTCTGCCTCGGTCGTCGGGCAGACGCAGAGCGACGCGCCGAGCTCCGCGAGGAGGTCGAGCTCGCGGTCATCGGCGTGCGTTCCGTGCACGACCGTCGTCCGTGGCCCGAGGCAGCCCGTGCGGGCGAGGAGCTCGATCGGACGGCAGCCGTGCTCGGCGAGGCACTCCTCCACCTCCCGAGGCTGCTCGTCGGCGTGGACGTGGAGCACGAGCCCCTCGGCGGCTGCGTAGCTGCCGATCTCTCGAAGCCACCTCGCCGGGCAGGCGCGCACGGAGTGGGGGGCGACCCCGACGCGGACACCCGTGGCGCGGAGGGCCTCCACCTCCCGCAGGTAGGCGGTGACCGAGGGTTGTCGGAAGCGGGGGAGACCGCCGCGGGCGTACGCGACGTGGAGCAGCGTGAGCTCGAGGTCGGCCGCCGTCGCCGCCTCGACAACTGCGGGGA
>JAVQXS010000064.1:0-7553 GCA_033578065.1 Thermoleophilia bacterium | reverse complement strand
GAGCCCCGCACCTGCTCGGGCTCGGCGACGATCCCTTCCCGGAGAGCCTCGACGTGCCCACGAATCGCTGTCAACGGCGTCCGCAGCTCGTGGGAGACGGACATGAGGAACGAGCGCTCGAGCTCCTTCGCCTCAGCGAGTCGCTCCACCATCCATCGGAAGCGCGCGCTCAGCGCCGACACCTCATCGCTGCCCCGGACGATGGGCACCTCCGTCTCGTACTTGCCAGCCGCGACGTCCTGCGTCGCGCGAGCGAGCGCCTGGAGAGGCGCCGTCAACCGGCGTGAGAGCCACCAGAAGAGCGCTCCCGCGAGGAGGAGCCCGACCGCGAGCGCGAGCGCGAGCCGGGCGAGGAGCGTCAGCACCTGCGCCCGCAGCTCCGCAGCGGGCTTCGCGACGACGAGCCACCCGAACGGCTCCGTGCCCGGCTCGAGCTGCACCGGCTGCGCGGCGGCTAGGAGCCGCCGGCTCTCGCCGGGGGGCGTGAACTCGAAGGTCACGAGGTCCTCGCGGTCGAGGGCGACGTCGCCCAAGGCAGCGCGTGGCAGGCGGCGGAGACCGAACCGCTCGCCCGGGAACAGCGTCGCCCCCACGTAGTAGAGCTCGTCGCCCGTGGCGAGCTCGAGCGTGTCGGCGGCGAACTCCGGCGCCGGGCGGTTCTCGTCCGTCGAGCGCAGCGCGGCCTCCGCGTAGAGGGCGGCGATCCCCCGCGCCTCGCGCTCGAGCTCGTGGAGCGACTGGGCGCGTGTGACGTCCTCGAACAGCCTGACCGCGAGTCCGATGGACACGAGCCCGAAGACGAGCACCGCCGCGAGGAAGACCGCGGTAAGGCGGAAGCGGAGCGTCCCGAGCATGGGACCGGAGGGTAGACGCCTACGAGGTCGGCGTCGGCGCCCGCTCGGAGGCGACCTTGTAGCCGACGCCCCAGACCGTCACGATCGGGGAGGCATCGCCGAGCTTCCGCCGGATCTGACGCACGTGCACGTCGACCGTCCGCGTATCGCCGGCGAACGTGTACCCCCACACCCGCTCGAGGAGCTGATCCCGCGTGAGGACGATCCCCCGATGATCGAGCAGCTCCCAGAGGAGGTCGAACTCCTTCGGCGCGAGGTGGATCTCCTCGTCTCCGACGAACACCTCGCGCCGTCCAGCGTCGATCACGAGCTCCCCGTGGCGGAGCTGCCTCGACTCGCGCACGCGACGCTCGGGCGCAGCACGACGGAGGACGCTCTTCACCCGTGCGACGAGCTCGCGAGGGTTGAACGGCTTCGTCAGGTAGTCGTCCGCGCCGACCTCGAGCCCGATGATCTTGTCCACGTCCTCGTCCCGGGCAGTGAGCATGAGGATCGGGATGTCGGAGGACTTCCGGATGCGCCGGCAGAGCTCGACGCCGTCGCCGTCCGGGAGGTTGAGGTCGAGCACGACGAGCGCGGGCTGCGACGCGGCGAGCTCCGCCAGCGCGTCGCGTCCCGTCGCCACCGTCCGCACCGTGTAGCCCGCGTTCCCCAGGTACGCGGCAACGAAGGAGGCGATCGATGTCTCGTCCTCGACGACGAGAATCGTATGCGTCGGCAGGCTCACCGTGTCCGGCCCGAGTCGCCCTCATTCTGCCGTGGCCCGAGGACGTACCGCTCAGGCTCGGTCGGCAGCGGCAGGCAGAGCTCAAGCGCCTCGCTGCAGTCGACCTCGAGCGAGAAGACCCCTGCGTCCTCCGTGGACGTCCTGCGCTCGCCGACGAGCGTCACGGTCCCCCGCCCGACGGCCGAGAGCGAGAGACCCTCGCCGCGGATCGAGATCCGGTAGCCGCCACCGATCATCCGGAAGCGCATCCCCTGCCCACGGTAGAGCACCGACCTCGGCCCGAGCGGCTCCTCGACGAGGCGTCGTCCGAGCACGTGCGCCTGGAAGCGATCCCGCGGGGTGATGTCGACAACGCGGATCGTCCCCGAGGCGAGGCGCCCGAGGACGGCGCCCCGAATCTCGAGCACGACGAGGCCTCGACCACGCTCGATCGAGAGCGTGCCCGCGCTCGGCTCCGTCCGGACGCGAGCGGAGGAACCCGCCGCGAGGACGAGGAGCGCGCAGGCGCAGAGGGCGAGGGCTCGCACGGACGGAGTATGGGCTCGCAGGGTGTGTCGTGGGTGAGAAGCCTGTAAGGAGACGGTAAGCGCCGGGCGGACGCTCCCCGCCGCCGGGGCGGCTAGGCTCGCTCCCCAATGGAGGCCTTCGCCACGCTCGTCTTCGTGGCCGCGCTCGTCGCGATCGCGTTCGATTGGGCCCACCGCACGAAGATCGCCCTCGGCGGCGCAGCGGTGATGATCGTCGCCGGCGTCCTCGACGAGGAGCACGCGATCGAGGCCATCGACTGGCCGACGATCGGCCTCCTCACCGGGATGATGATCATCGTCGCGCTCTCCGAGCCGACCGGGATCTTCACCTACCTCGCGCTCCGCGCCACCCAGCTCTCTCGCGGCAACCCGCTCGCGCTCGTCCTCCTCCTCGCCCTCGTGACGGGGGTGCTGTCGGCGTTCCTCGACAACCTCACCTCGATCCTCCTCGTCGTCCCGATCACGCTCCTCATCGCCGACATCCTCCGGCTCCCTCCGGTCCCGCTCGTCATCGTCCAGATCCTCGCGAGCAACATCGGCGGGACGGCGACGCTCATCGGCGACCCGCCGAACATCCTCATCGGCGCCTCGCAGCCCGAGCTCTCGTTCATGGACTTCATCGTCAACCTCGCCCCTGTCTCGGCGGTCACGCTCCTCGTCGTCTCCGGGCTCCTCGCGCTCGTCTACCGCAGCTCCCTTCGAGCCGACCCGGAGCGCCGACAGGAGATCGCGAAGCTCGACCCCGCTCGCGAGATGCGCGAGGCGAGGAACGTGAAGCGCACCCTCGCCGTCCTCGTCGGCACGATCCTCGCCTTCTTCGCCCACTCGGCGATCGGCGTCGAGCCGGCCGTCGTGGCGATGGTCGGGGCGACGGTCATGCTCTTCGTCGCCGCCGACGACATCGACGAGGCGCTCGCTCGCGTCCAGTGGACGACCCTCCTCTTCTTCATCGGGCTCTTCGTCATGGTGGGTGGGCTCGAGGAGAAGGGCGTCATCGCGGACATCGCGGACGCCCTCGCCCGCCTCACCGAGTCGGACGCCGCCGAGGGGATGGTCGTCCTCTGGGGCGCCGCCGCGGGCTCCGCGCTCGTCGACAACATCCCCTTCACGACAGCGATGATCCCGGTCGTCGAGGAGATCCAGGGCGGGCAGTTCGACGACGGCCTCTGGTGGGCGCTCTCCCTCGGCGCCTGCTACGGGGGGAATGCGACGATGATCGCCGCGGCGGCGAACGTGGCGGCGACCGGGATCCTCGAGCGGACCGGGCATCCCGTCTCGTTCCTCCAGTTCCTCGCCATCGGCCTCCCGATGACGATCGTCTCCCTCCTCATCGCCACCGCCTACCTCCTCCTCTTCCAGTTCTGATCCTCGCGCTCGAGCTCGCACGTTCCCCGGGATCTCGTCGAGCTGCGTCGCCGGGACCGTCGGGGACGGAGCGGCGAGTCCGCGCGCGCACGGGCGGGGCGCCTCAGCGCGGCACCCTCAGTCGTACGAGTAGAACCCCCGGCCGCTCTTGCGGCCGAGCAGCCCGGCGTGGCGCATCGCCACGAGCCGAGGCGGCGGCGCCATCCGAGGCTCGCGGAGCTTCGCGTAGAGCGCCTCCGACGCGTGCACGTGGACGTCGATGCCCACGAGGTCGACGAGCGCGCACGGGCCCATCGGCCACCCCGCGCCGGCGGTCATCGCCGTGTCGAGCTCCTCGGGCGAGACGCGCGCCTCGTCGAGAACGCGGATGCAGTCGTTGAGGAGGGGAATGAGGATCCGGTTGACGACGAAGCCGGGCGTGTCGTGGCAGCGGATGGGCCGCTTGCCCATGCGCTCGGCGACCCGCACTGCGGTCTCCATGGCCTCCTCGGTGGAGAGCTCCCCCCGGACGACCTCCACGAGCGGCATGAGCGGCGCTGGGTTGAAGAAGTGCATCCCGACGACGCGCTCCGGAGTCGAGGTCGCGGCGGCGATCTCGGTCACCGAGAGGGCGGACGTGTTCGTCGCGAGCACCGCGTCCGGCGGGACAATCCCGTCGAGCTCCGCGAAGAGCGCGAGCTTCGCGTCGAGGTCCTCGACGATCGCCTCGATGACGAGATCGCACCCTGCGAGCGTGGCCAGGTCGGTGGTGATCGAGAGGCGCTCGAGCGCCTCCGTGCGTGCGGTCGCGCTCAGCGCGCCCTTGTCGACCTTCCGCTGGAGGAAGTGCGCGATCCGTCCGCGAGCCCGGTCCCCGAGATCATCCGAGAGCTCGCGCCCGACGACCTCGTAGCCGGCCTCGACGCCGAGCTGGGCGATGCCCGCGCCCATCGCGCCGAGCCCGACGACCCCGATGCGGGCGACCTCCACGGAGCCAATCCTACTCGCGCCGCCGGGCGTCCGTGGGCTCGCTCAGCCGTGTCGCCGAAGCCCAGGCTCGTCGATCCGCGAGTCGACTCCGACGATGAGGGAGAGCGGCCCGGCGACCGCGAGGAGCAGGATGAGCACGAATCCGATCACGCCTCCATCCTCGCTCCTCGATATACATCAGCGCAAGTCGTTTACCTTGTCTTATCCATTAGCCTTGGTGATCTTCCGCCTCGCCGGCCCCTGGGGCCGCTCTCCCTGGTGACGCTCTAGAGGCGCTCGATGACGGCGGCGATAGCCTGGCCCTGGCCGATGCACATGCTCGCGATCCCGTAGCGCTCGTCCCTCCGCTCGAGCTCGGAGAGGAGCGTGGCCGTGATCCGGGCGCCCGTCGCCCCGAGCGGGTGACCGAGCGAGATCCCGCCGCCCACCGGGTTGACGTCACCCGCCTGCCAGCGCTCGAACAGCCCGGTGTCCGCGAGGAACTGGAGGACGACCGAGGCGAACGCCTCGTTCACCTCGATGACGGCGAGGTCGTCCCAGCCAAGCCCCGCCTTCTCGAGGGCGCGCGCGCATGCCTCGGGGTTGCCGTGGAGCATGCGGTAGGGGTCGACCCCCGAGAGGCCGAAGGAGACGAACCGCGCGCGTGGGGTCAGCTCGAAGCGCTCGAGCGCCTCCTCGCTCGCGAGCAGCATGGCGGCGGCGCCGTCGACGATGGAGCTCGAGTTCCCCGCCGTGACGACGCCGTCCGGCTTGAAGGCTGGCTGGAGCGCCGCGAGCTTCTCGAGGGACGTGTCGCGCCGCGGAGCCTCGTCCACCGCGAAGAGCACGGCGGCGCCGGCCGCCCCGACCTCGATGGGGACGATCTCCCGCTCGAAGCGGCCCTCGTCGATCGCCGCCACCGCCCGCCGGTGCGACTCGAGCGAGTACGCGTCGAGCTCCTCCCGCGTGAGTCCCCACTCCTCGGCCAGGACCTCCGCCGAGATCCCCTGGGGGACGATGGGCCACCGCTCGCCGATCTTCGGGTTGATCGCCGCCCAGCCGTCCGCCCCGAGGTTCGAGCCCATGGGGACCCGGGTCATGTGCTCGACTCCCGCGGCCACGACGAGGTCCAGGTGGCCCGCACGGATCGCGGAGGCGGCGTTGAACGCCGCCTGCATCGAGGATCCGCACTGGCGATCGACGGTCGTGGCGCAGACGGTCTCCGGCCAGCCCGCCACGAGGACGGCGACCCGCCCGACGTTGAGCGCCTGCTCGCCGACCTGCGTCACGCAGCCCATCTGGACGTCCTCGACCTCGACCGGATCGAGCCCGACGCGTGCCACGAGGCCGTTCAGCACCTGCGCCGCCAGCTCGTCGGCGCGGAGGCCCGCGAGCGCTCCTCCGCGCTTGCCGATCGGAGAGCGAACCGCCTCGACGATGTACGCGTCGCCCATTGCCCGACAGCATAGAGGGCTGGCTCCCGTCGAGAGCCGGGCTCCGAGGCGCGCGGCGCCCGTCTACACTGCCCACATGGCGACGCTGGCCGCGACCGATCGCCCGCTCCTCGTCGGCGGCGAGTGGATCGAGACGGGCGAGTGGATCGAGGTGCGCTCGCCGTTCGACGACGCCCTCGTCGGACGCGTCCCGAGCGCGGGCGAGGCGGAGACGCGCCGTGCGCGAGACGCCGCCGAGGCCGCGATGCGAGCGCCCCGGCCCGCGCACGAGCGGGCGGCCCGCCTCCAGCGCGTCGCGCGGGCGCTCGCCGAGCGCGCGGAGGAGGTGGCCCGCACGATCTGCGCCGAGGCGGGCAAGCCCGTGAAGGCCGCGCGCGTCGAGGCCGCTCGGGCCGTCTCCACGTACACGATGGCCGCGGTCGAGGCGCGGAAGCTCGCCGGCGAGGTCGTGCCCATGGACGCGTCTCCCGCTGGAGAGGGCAAGCTCGCGCTCACGCTGCGGGTGCCGATCGGGATCGTCGGGGCGATCTCGCCGTTCAACTTCCCTCTCAACCTCGTGGCGCACAAGATCGCGCCCGCGCTCGCCGCCGGGTGCCCCGTCGTCCTCAAGCCGGCGACGCAGACCCCGCTCTCAGCCCTCCTGCTCGCGGAGCTCGAGACCGAGGCCGGCCTCCCGCCGGGGTGGCTGAGCGTCGTCTGCGGGCCGGCCGCCGAGATCGGCGACGCCCTCGTCGCGGACGAGCGGGTGAAGCTCATCACCTTCACGGGCTCGGCGAGCGTCGGCTGGGCGTTGCGGGAGCGCGCCGCTCGCAAGAAGGTGAGCCTCGAGCTCGGCAACGCGACCCCGGTGATCGTCGCCGCCGACGCCGATCTCGACGATGCGGCCGCTCGCATCGCCGCGAACGCGTTCTCCTTCGCGGGGCAGAGCTGCATCTCCATCCAGCGCGTCCTCATCGAGCGGCCGGCGTACGAGCCGTTCCTCGAGCGGTTCCTCCCTCGCGTCGAGTCCCTCGTCGTCGGCGACCCGGCGGACGAGGCGACGGACGTCGGGCCGCTCATCACCCGCCACGAGCGCGACCGAGTCCTCGCCTGGATCGAGGAGGCTCGGGCCGAGGGCGGCGAGGTACTCGTCGGCGGCACGCTCGAGGGCTCGCTCCTCCGGCCGACGGTGGTCGCGAACCCGCCACCCGACAGCAAGCTCGCCTGCGAGGAGGTCTTCGGCCCGGTCTGCACGGTCGCGGCCTACGACACGCTCGACGAGGCGATCGCGCGCTCGAACGCGACGCGCTTCGGGCTCCAGGCGGGGATCTTCACGCGGGATCTCAAGGCGGCTCTGCGCGCCGCGCGCGAGCTCGAGTTCGGCGGCGTGACGGTCAACGAGGCGCCGACGTTTCGCGCCGACCAGATGCCCTACGGAGGCGTGAAGGCCTCCGGCAACACGCGCGAGGGCCCCGCCTACGCGATCCGGGAGATGACGGAAGAGCGGATCGTCGTCCTCCAGCTCTGAGCGACGGTGGCGGATCGCGTCGAGCATACGACCGATCGCCTTCGGACGTACGCCCCACCGCCTCCCCGGGAGCTCAAGCGGGAGCGCAAGGCGCTGCTCGCGGCCCGGGAGCGCCGCCTCCGCGACCTCGGAGGGCTCGTGCTCGAGATGTACAAGCGCGACCGGTTCGTC